>NZ_QUGH01000007.1:0-26537 GCF_003478985.1 Ruminococcus sp. AF20-12LB
AATCGGGTGAGGGCTTGACCAAGAAACGCAGGTTAAGAATTGATTCAAAGAGTTTGATTGACGATCAACAAGCATGTATGTAGTTTTGAGAGTACAATGTAAAAGAATTTGTGGCCAACAGCCACTTTTTCTTGTATATAGGGGATTGGTCAAATGGTATGATAGGGGTCTCCAAAACCTTTGGTGGGAGTTCGATTCTCTCATCCCCTGTTTTAAGAAACGTTGAAAGATCTTATAAATTAAGATTTTCAGCGTTTTTTTGTTGTAAATAACAAAAAAACAGGGGATTGCCACAGGCAATCCCCTGAAATATTTCATATGAAAAATTATAAACTTACTTCGCCTCAGCTTCAGCGCCTTCAGCATCCTCATCCTCTTCCGGAGCTGCTTCATACTCACCAATATGAACAACAACTGCATCCTCAGGTGTGATGAAATGGACGTGTTTGCCTTCCGGGATCGGGAGGTCTTTTACATGAATATCACGGACGTCTGCAGGATAGCCGTTGAAGTCGATGACGATGGTGTCAAGAAGGTTGGCCGGATCTGCTTTGTAGTGGATCTCTTCCATTTCCTGCTCAACGATACCCTGAACCATGTCGGTGTGCTCCAGTTTGACAGCTACAGTTGTGGAAACCTTCTCACCGGCTACCAGTGCCTGGAAATCCAGAGTCATCAACTGTTTTTCAATTGGATTATAGTCAACGTTTTTTACTAGGGCATCAACTTTCTCGCCTTCGATGTCCAGGTAAACCTGTGTACCTTCTTTATTTGCTTTAATGAATTTGGCTGCCTCGGCACCGTCAAACTGAAGTGCTACAGGCTCTTTCATTTCTTTTCCGCTAAGAATTCCTGTGACGTAACCCTCACGTCTTAATTTTTTAGCCTTTACATTCGGGTTTCTTTTCTCTGCTTTCAATGTGATCATGTCAAATTCCTCCTCCTGATGCATGGATTCCGGTAATGTTGCTGTTCGCGCTGTTCGCAGTAACACGAATTCTGCATTTCTTTTCTGACTGGGATTATTATAGCACTTCTCGGACGAGGTGGCTAACAAAAAGTTAGAAAATTTAAGAACAATATTTTGTATTGTTTAACTTATGTACAAAACTTCAAGGGTAAAATTAGACAAAAACAAAGCATATATTTGAGATTTTACAGAAAAAATTAAAACAACATAAAAAATTGCACAAATCAAGTGATCATAAAATCCTGAAAGTTGGCATTTATCTGGAAGAGAGGCAAGTATTAAATATGAATATTCTATTTTTATTTGATTCAGATATGCGAGGAGACGGGAAATATTCATATTGCTGACATATTGGAGAGAGCTGTTGTGATCAATGTAATAAAAATTGGAAGATATGATGCAGGACAGAGATGACGGCGAAAGAAGGTGGCAACATAACGCGATGGGTATTTTACTCTGGAGAAAGAATTTAACGGAATTGCATATAATTTCTGAAACAATTTAACATACAATTCACAAATCTTTATCTCAACCACGATATCTGAACAGCCGGAAAAGTTCTATACTACAAACCATGCGAGCGAGAGAAGAGAAAGGAGATAAGTAATGTCAGAAATTGCACTCAGAAATGTATGTAAGCAATTTGATTCAGAGCATTACGGTGTGAAGGATTTTAATCTTGATATACATGACAAAGAGTTTGTGATCTTTGTAGGTCCGTCCGGATGTGGAAAATCCACAACCTTGCGTATCATCGCAGGTCTGGAGGAGATTACAGACGGTGAGCTGTGGATCGACGGTGAGTTTTCCAATTATCTGGAACCAAAGGAGCGTGGAATGTCCATGGTTTTCCAGAACTATGCTTTATATCCCAATATGACAGTTTACGGAAATATGGCATATGCCCTGAAGATCCGTAAGCTTCCGAAGGATGAGATCGACAGAAAGGTCCACGAGGTGGCAAAGATCCTGGAGATCGAGCAGCTTCTTGACCGGAAGCCGGCAGCTCTTTCCGGCGGTCAGAAACAGCGAGTTGCCATCGGAAGTGCAATTATCCGGAAGCCGAAAGCCTTTCTCATGGATGAGCCCCTTTCCAACCTGGATGCAAAGCTTCGTGCCCAGATGCGTGTGGAGCTTGTAAAATTACATAAACAGCTGGATACCACTATTATTTATGTAACACATGACCAGACAGAGGCCATGACTCTTGGGACTAAGATCGTGGTCATGAAGGATGGTCTGATCCAGCAGGTGGGAGCGCCTCAGAGTATTTATGACAATCCGGTAAATCTTTTCGTGGCAGGCTTCCTTGGTTCTCCGTCCATGAACTTTTTCCGGTGTACGGTAAAAGCAGAAGAAAATAATCGCACGGCCCTTCTTCTGGATGATGCCAAAACTGTGAAAAAGGTTTATCTGGACGGAACCAGAGGAAAACAGATCGCAGACAGATATAACGGCAGACACGTGATCCTTGGAATCCGTCCGGAGGATATCTACGAGCTTGCTGAGGCGAAAAAGCTTGGTATTGAAAATGAAAGCGTAGATGTAGACGAGCCTGTAGTAAACCGGGAGATGCTGGGCGCGGAAGTGATCCTCTATTTTGATGAGCAGGGCAAAACTCTGGCAGTCCGCTTAAGTCCGGAAAATCAGACACAGGTAGGGGAGAAGGTTTCACTGTATTTTGATATGGAGAAGGCCCATGTGTTTGATCCGGAGACAGAAGAAAATATTTTTGTGTCATGAATTTATGTCACGGAAGAGCTTGAGTGCAGGCAGATCAGCCTGTAGATAGAATCTGATTATGCAAGGAGGAGAAAGAGTTATGGGAAATAACAGCAAAAGCAAGATCACACCGTACTTATATCTGGTGCCTTGTATGCTTATTTTTGGAATTTTTCTGTTTTATCCGTTTGTGAAAACAATTTATCTAAGTCTTTACAAGACCAACAAGATGGGACAGGCAAAGCTGTACGTTGGTCTGGGCAACTATAAAGAACTGCTTCAGTCAGCATCCTTTATCAACAGTCTGAAGGTGACGCTGATCTTTGTGCTGATCGTTGTGGTCGGCGGCATGCTTCTTGGTCTGATCGCAGCAGTGCTTTGTAACAAGGCGTTTCCGGGAATCCGGGTGTTCAGTACATCCTATGCTCTGCCAATGGCTATCGCATCCAGCTCTGCAGCAATGATCTTCCAGATCATGCTCCACCCGGCAGTAGGTATTGTGAATAAGCTTACCGGCCTGGATATCAACTGGCTGAACGATCCGAACACGGCTCTGATCTGCGTAGCCATTCTTACTGCGTGGCTGAACAGCGGGATCAATTTTCTGTATTTTTCCGCAGGACTCGGAAATATTGATGAGACCATTTATGAGAGAGCTTCTGTGGATGGAGCCAGCAGTGTGCAGCAGTTTTTCAGCCTGACGCTTCCGGGACTTTCCCCGATCATGTTTTACACACTGGTGGTAAATATCATACAGGCCTTTCAGTCCTTTGGACAGATCAAGATCCTGACAGAGGGTGGTCCTAATGAGTCTACCAATGTTATTGTTTATTCCATTTACAGGGATGCGTTTTTTAACTACCGCTTCGGAAGTGCGGCAGCCCAGTCTGTTATCCTGTTTGTGATCATCATGATCATCACACTGATCATGTTCCGTATTGAGAAGAAGGGAGTGAATTACTGATGAGCCAGATGGAAAATATGGCAGTCCCGGCAGTGGGAAACATGTCAAAAGAGGAGCTTCTGGAGCTGAAAAAAGCTATGAATGCAAAGGCTCTTGCAAAGAGAAGGACAAGAACAGCGCTCCGTGTTACGGCAAATGTGGTGTTTGCAGTTCTGATCCTGCTTCCATTGCTTTATGCCATCAGTATTGCACTGATGCCTTCCAGTGAACTGTTTACTACAGAGTTGAATCTCTTTCCCAAGAATCCGACCTTTTCCAACTTTATCAATGCATTCCGCACCGTTCCACTTCTCCGATTCATATTGAATTCCTTTATCATGGCGGGATGCATTACCATCGGACAGATCATTACCTGTTCTCTTGCTGCTTTTGCGTTTTCTTTCCTGGAATTCAAAGGAAAAGGTATTCTCTTCATGGTTGTGATGGCAACCATGATGGTTCCGGGAGAGGCAACGATCATTTCCAACTACCTGACGGTATCAAGCTGGGGAATGCTGGATACTTATCAGGTACTGATCGTGCCTTACCTTACATCCGCAATGGGAATTTTCCTGTTCCGTCAGTTTTACATGACTTTCCCGATCTCACTGTATGAATCGGCAAAGCTTGACGGCTGCAGCAATCTGAAATTTATCGTAAGGATCCTGCTTCCGCTGACAAAATCCGCTATCGGCGCTATGGCAGTGTATACCTTTATCAACGCATGGAATATGTACATGTGGCCGCTGCTTGTAACAGGCTCCAACAATATGCGAACCGTTCAGATTGGTATCAGTATGCTGGATAGTGTGGATTCACAGTCTATCACCCTGATGATCGCAGGCGTTGTTATGATCATCATTCCGTCCATTTCCATCTTTATCGTTGGACAGAAGCAGCTGATCAGAGGAATGTTCTCGGGTGCAGTCAAGGGCTGATATCGGAGCAGGCAGCAACCCTGCAGCATCCTGCTGTAAGGGGAAAATATTGCAAAAAGATACTGCAAAGTCGTAAGACGGGCAGTTCATCTTATATAAAAAAATGAAAAAAGAGAAAATTTTTCAAGAGGAGAAAAAAGTTATGAAGAAAAAAATCATCGCAGCTTTCCTTACCACAGCAATGACTATCGGTTCTCTTTCCGGAGTAACTGTATTCGCCGCAGATGCCGGCACAGATGAAAAAGTGGAAATGGCAGATGCTTCCGATGTAGACGGAACTACCATTACCTTCTGGCATTCCATGGGTGGTGTCAATGGTGAGGCGATCGATACACTGGTAAAAAAATTTAACGATGAGAATGAATACGGAATTACGGTAGATGCTCAGTATCAGGGTGAATATGATGATTCCCTGAACAAGCTGAAAAGTGCACAGATCGGAAACATGGGTGCGGATCTTGTACAGGTATATGAGATCGGAACAAGATTCATGATCGATTCCGGATGGATCGTGCCTATGCAGCAGATGATCGACGCAGACAGCTACGATGTATCTGAGATCGAGCCGAACCTGGCTGCATACTACACCATCGACAATGAGCTGTACTCCATGCCATTCAACTCTTCCACACCGATCATGTATTACAACAAGGATATGTTTGATAAAGCAGGCATCACAGAAATTCCGGACAGCCTGGAGGGCATCGGTGAGATCGGACAGGATCTTCTGGACAGAGGCGGCGCAGGCGAGGTAATGTCTCTTGGAATCTACGGATGGTTCTTCGAGCAGTTTATCGGAAAGCAGGGCCTTGAGTATGCAAACAACGGAAACGGACGTAAAGAGGCTGCTACAGCTGTTGCTTTTGATGAGAACAGTGCTGCAAAAAATATCCTTACAGCATGGAAGGATCTTAACGACAAGGGCTTCGCACCGGTCGTAGGAAAAGGCGGCGATGCAGGTCTGGCAGATTTTTCTGCAGGAAAATCTGCGATCACTCTTGGCTCCACAGCTTCCCTAAAACAGATCCTTCAGGATGTAAACGGAAAATTTGAGGTTGGTACTGCATACTTCCCGAAGATCAAATCCAGTGACGAGGGCGGTGTTTCCATCGGAGGTGCATCTCTTTGGGCACTGAACAACAATGATCCGAAAAAGCTTCGTGCAACATGGGAGTTCGTAAAATTCCTGATCTCTTCGGAGTCTCAGGCTTACTGGAACGCACAGACCGGATATTTCCCTGTAACTGTAAAGTCTCAGGAAGAGCAGGTATTTAAGGATAATGTTGCAAAATATCCGCAGTTCCAGACAGCGATCGACCAGCTCCATGATTCTTCCGCCGACTATGTAGGCGCTCTGTTAAGTGTATTCCCGGAGGCAAGAGCTACCGTGGAATCCGAGATTGAAAGTATGCTCAACGGAAAAGAGGATGTGGATACAGCTGTGAAAAACATGGCAGATTCCATCAACAAATCCATCGAAGAGTATAACCTGGTGAATGAATAATTCGAAAAGGCGTGGAAACTGAAAAAGAAAAATAAATATATACAGCCAAAAATCCCCGGGTAAACTCCAGGGGATTTTTGCTATAGTCACGGAAAAAAACATCCTGACAGGAAAATATCAGGAGAAAAATCAGAGGAATCTCTGGACGTAAGAGTATATATTGGCTATAATGATGAAGTTAATATCTACTCCTCAGGAAGGAAGAAAAATCTGTGAATAGAAGTAAAAGAGAAGATTATAAGAGATTTGTGGTATTTTGTCTGGCAAGTCTGATCGTGATCGCACAGGCAGCGATCTTTGCTTATGTATGGTATGATTTTTACAGTGACCTGATCCTGAAGCCATTCTGGAGAAAGGGTAACTGGGTAATGATCCTGATCTATGCGCTGATCTATCTGATGTTTGCCAAGCTTTACGGAGGTCTGAAGGTAGGCTATCTGAAGCGTATCGATGTATTTTATTCATTGACGCTGGCAACGATCTGTACCAATGTTGTGACGTATTTTCAGATCACACTGATCAACAGATGGTTTATGTCGGCCAGACCGGTGATCGAAATGACCGGAGTCCAGATTGTTGTGACGGTACTGTGGATCTGGGGCTCCAGGTATATTTACTCCAGACTGTACGGAGCCAGAAGGCTGCTGGTGATCTACGGAGACCGTGATCCCGGTGATGTGATCCACAAGATGAACACCCGAAAGGATAAATACGATATCAGCGGTAAGGTTCATATCCGTGAGGGCGAAGAGAAGATCCATGCCATGATGGAAGATTATGAAGGCGTGATCATCTGGGATCTTCCGTCCCAGATCCGAAACAAGTATCTGAAATATTGTTTTTCTCATTCCATCCGTTGCTATATGAGCCCGAAGATTTCCGATATCATCCTGCTTGGAACAGACAGGATCCATCTGTTTGATACGCCGCTTCTGATGTGCAGGAATCAGGGACTTTCCATGGAGCAGCGTGCAGCCAAGAGAGTTCTGGATATCATTGTTTCCGGACTTGGGATCATCGTATCCTCACCCATCATGCTGATCATTGCCATTGCGGTGAAGGCTTATGACGGCGGTCCGGTATTTTATCTCCAGGATCGTCTTACCTATCAGGGAAAGGAATTCCGCATCCGGAAATTCCGAAGCATGTGTGTGGATTCCGAGAAGAACGGGGCGCGTCTTGCGTCCAAGCACGATTCCCGTATCACACCGGTAGGACATGTCCTGCGTAATCTGCATCTGGATGAGCTTCCCCAGCTGTTTAACGTGTTTATGGGTGATATGTCTCTTGTAGGTCCACGTCCGGAACGAGATGTGATCATGCAGGAATATGAGCAGGAAATCCCGGAATTCCACTATCGTCTTAAGGTAAAAGCCGGACTGACCGGTTATGCTCAGGTATATGGCAAATATAACACCACACCGTATGATAAGCTGAAGCTGGATCTGTTTTATATTGAAAATTATTCATTCCTTCTGGATATCAAGCTTCTGTTTATGACTGTAAAGATCTTTTTCCAGAAAGAAGTTTCCGAGGGCGTGGATGATAATCAGAAGAACGCTCTTAAGGATTCCGAAGACAAAAAATAAGTAACGAAACGAAATGCGTGTCAGGCTGCGGCAGATCATCCTGACGCGCATTTTGTGGATAGAGAGGACGGAGGTTGTTTTTATGGAAAAGCCGTTGGTTTCCGTAGTGATGCCCGTATATAACGGGGAAAGATATATTGGAAAAGCGATCGAATCAGCACTGGGACAGGAGGTTCCGGTAGAAGTGCTGGTCATTGATGACTGTTCTGCAGATGGCACAGAGCTTGCTGTAATGAAATATATGGACAGCGGAAAGATCCGTTATATCCGAAATGAACAGAATATGGGTGCTGCCCGTTCCAGAAACCGGGGCGTAAAGGAAGCCAGGGGAAAATATATCGCATTTCTGGATGCGGATGACTGGTGGGGAAAGGGCAAGCTGAAAGCCCAGACAGAGGTTATGGAACAGACCGGCTGTGCGATCTGCTCCACCGGAAGAGAGCTGATGACGCCGGATGGGCGCACTACCGGCAAATATATTCCGGTAAAGGAACGGATCACATACAGGGAGCTTCTGAAGCATAACAGCATCAACTGTTCTTCCGTATTGCTGCGCAGAGAAGATGCACTTGCGTTTCCAATGGAGCATGATGACAGCCATGAAGATTACATTACCTGGCTCCGGATATTGGGAAAGGGAGGATTTGCAGCAGGGATCAACAGACCTTACCTGAAATACCGGCTCAGTGAAGGGGGAAAATCCAGAAATAAGCTGAAGTCTGCGGCAATGACTTATCAGGTGTATCGGTATGTAGGATATGGTCCGCTGAAGAGTCTGTTTTTCTTTGTTTCCTATGCGCTCCACGGGATATGGAAATACCGTTGAAAAATTCTGGAAAAGGTGAATAATTCTGACATATATTAATTTTTTATTTCCAAATTCATAAATATATGTTATTATTTATTCATACTTTTATCAAATATTACAAGGTGGAAACAAATGAAACAGAGAACGGATAACCAGGGAGTGCCGTATTCTTACCTGGTCGATAACATTAAAGTAGTACTGATCTTTCTTGTCGTATTTAATCATCTGATCGCATTTCAGCTGGTCAAGGTGGACATGGTGGTGCGTTATGTATGGTATGGGATCACCATTTTTCACATGCCTGCTTTTATTTTTATATCCGGATATCTTTCCAAGAAGCCACAGGATGTACTGAAGAATGTGAAGAATCTGCTGATCCCTTATATTCTTGGATACAGTCTGACCTGGTATGCGTATATCTGGACCGGCAGAAGCATGGATTATGAGCTGCTCCGTCCGTCCGGAACAGTTATGTGGTATGTGCTGGCACTGTTTATCTACAGGCTGACTATCGAAGCACTTGGCAAGATACGTTTTATCGTGCCTCTGAGCATTATTTTTGCATTGTGGGCAGGAACAAGACCGGAATTTACGACTTATCTTTCAAGCTCCAGGATTGTTGTATTTTTTCCGTTTTTTGTGGCAGGCTATCTGTGGAAGAGTGATTACACAGACGTGGTCCGTAAATTCAAGGGTAAATGGATCCTGCTCCTGGTTTCAGCCCTGCTTTTGTATGCAGTTCCGAATTTTATGATCGCCAATGAGATCCCGGTAGATATTTTCCGTGGGAATCATACGTATCAGTTATCGGGAATGGATGATATCACAGGAATGCTGATCCGCCTTCTGATGTATCTGGTATCTTTTGTGCTGGTGCTGACGTTTCTAGCATTGATCCCGGATGTGAAGCTGCCGGTTACCTTTGTTGGAAGAAATACCATGGGGATTTATTTTTTCCATTATCCGATCATGATCGTACTCAACGGCCTGTTTCTTCTCAGCATCCCGCAGATGCTGAATGTCTGGGTGCTTTTCGGAGTATCCTGGGTGCTTGTGCTGATCCTTGGAAGCAAGCCGGTATCTTTCCTCTACGGAGGGGTACTGAACCTGCTTACATTTATTCTGTTCAAACGTGAGAGACAGGTGCAGGATGAAGGACTTGAGGATGAATATGATGAAGATGACCGTTATGAGATCATACTGAAAAGAAAGAAAGCCATTGAGGAGCTTGCGGCAACTCTGGACGAGGAGGATGCACGTAAGGTGAAGGACGATGTGGCGGCTGTACTGGAACATGAGACAGAAGAGACGGAAGAAATCCGTGACGAGGATTTCTTTGTAGATGAGGATCTTGAGATGGAGGAAGGCATGGATGATGCCGGAGCTCCACAGGAATTTGAGCAGCTCCAGGACCTGGATGATATATTAGAGATCACAGAACCGCAGGGGGAAATGGAAGTGCTTTTGAAAAATAAAGAAGAGAAAGCGCAGGATTAAATTAATAATGAAAAAAGTCATTACTTACGGTACCTTTGATCTGTTCCACCAGGGACATTACAATATTCTGAAAAGAGCCAGGGAGCTGGGGGATTATCTTGTTGTGGGTGTCACCAGTGAAAGCTATGATATCGAACGCGGCAAGCTGAATGTACAGGACAGCCTTTTGAAGCGTATCGAAAATGTCCGCAAGACTGGTTTTGCGGATGAGATCATTGTAGAGGAATATCAGGGGCAGAAGCTAAATGACATTACAAAATACAATATCGACCTTCTGGTAGTCGGTTCGGACTGGCGTGGCAAATTTGATTATCTGAAGAATTACTGTGAGGTCGTTTATCTGGAACGTACCAAAAATATTTCCAGTACCAAGCTCAGAAGTGAGGGTATGATCTACAGCATGGGCATTGTTACGGATGATACAGAGGACAACGAAATGGTGATGGAGTCCAAGTATGTCAGCGGACTGCATGTAGAAAGTGTGTATTCCGAGGACGTTTTTGTTGCGAGAGAATTCTGTGACAGATACGAACTTGACTCTTATGGTACAGATTACGGGCAGTTTCTGGAAGGATTGGATATCATTTATATCCGATCCGGTCTGAAAAACAGGGCAGATTATATCCGAAAGGCACTGGAATGTGATAAATATGTGATCAGTGACACGCCTATGGCTCTGGAGCCGGAAGAGATAAGAGAGTTGTTTGCACTGGCAAAGGCACATCAGGTTGTTCTGGTAGAGAAGCTTACCATGGTCTATCTGCGCGCGTTTACGCAGCTTGTCTGGCTGACACATGGAGCGCTTGTGGGAGATGTGGTAGCTGTAAAATGCGCGATTTCTCAGGATGATTTTGAGGGCGGAAAGAATTTCAGTGAAACAGTCAGCCAGGCGCTGTGTGCATGCATCAAGCTTCTCGGTAAGGATTACCTGGAGGTGAAGAGCAATGCGGTGAAAAGCAGTGACGGCTGCTTTATTTATGATATGATCACGATGAAGTATCTCCGGGCACTGGCGACCATTGAGATCGGAACAACGGTGGATGTGGAAAACGAGCTTGCGATCATCGGAACCAGGGGGCGTATCACCGTACCCGGTGACTGGTGGAATACCGGATATTTTGAAGCCAAAATAGAAGGTCAGGAATTCCTGAAACGCTACAGCTTTAATTTTGAGGGAAATGGTCTTCGCTATCTGCTTCAGGAGCTGGTCATCATGATCCGTGACAGACGGACAGAATGTACGAGATTTTTTTATGAAGAATCAGAAACTCTGGCTGAGCTTTTGAAAATAATTAATCAAAGAGGTTGACAGATGACAGAAAAACAGAAGCTTCTTTTGCAGCTCTTCCGGGAGGTTGACGCGATCTGCAAAAAGCATAATCTTAGATATGTAATGGCCGGAGGTACTCTGATCGGTGTTCTTCGAAATGAAGGCTTTATCCCATGGGACGATGATGTGGACATTTACATGCCCAAAAGTGACTGGGATAAATTTGTAGAAATATGTCAGAACGAGATGCCGCCGAACCGGGCGGTTTATTGTGCAGAAGTGGACCGTAATTATACCAACGGTTTTCCGCGCTACGGAAGTACGGATACCTGTGCGATCCACAAGCATCAGATCATAGGAGACGACAAGGCTGGTGAGATCATTGACGTACTGACTCTGGATCCCATTCCGGATGATGACCGTGAGTATGAGAAATACCGGGACCATATGATGATCTATACGGAACTTCTGAATATCAGCATGGTCGTGGGAGTCAGATGGGAAATTTCTCCCTGGCGGTATCTGTACTGGCTTTTCCGCTATACCTTCTGCGGAAAGGACAGAACCTTAAAGAAATTGGAGAAGATCATGTTTTCTTATAAAGAAGAGGAGTGCAGCCGCTATGCCATGCGATGGGGAGGCTGCCCGTTTCTTTTTGACAAGGATATGATGTTCCCTGTAAAATATATGGACTTCGAGGGCGAAAAGGTTATGATCCCTCACAGGACCAGCGATTATCTGATCTGGCATTACGGGGACGAATGGTCCTATATACCGCCTCATGGGGAAAGAGAATCTCATGAGTCTGTTGATGTTCCGGGCGCCAGCTATCAGGAGGTGCGGGATGAATATATGCCAAGGATCGACAAAAAACGTATCCGCAGACAGATGCTTTTCCGCAAATTCTACTGCCTTCTTATGGCAAAGGGAGACCATAAACAGGATGACAGACGAAGAAGGATCAAAGCCGGTGTTGTAGCCCGGGATGTGTCTGCCCGACTGATGAGATCCGAAAAAACAGCGGAGACCCTGCTGAAAGAGAGAAGATATGATGTGCTTGGTGAGATCTTTGAGGAGTATTACCGTGTACAGCTCAGCATGGAGTTTATCGGACGTGAGGATTTTAAGGGGATCCGTCCGTTCTATCATCCGGTCCTGATCCCGCTGGAGGATGAGGCTTTTCAGGCGGCCATGCTGACACTGATTTATCAGGAGCGTGTTTCCAAGGCATACCGTATGTACGAGGTACGTAAGAAAATGGATCATCTTACTCCGGAAATGGAGCAGACAGTGGAGGATATCCGACGTTTCCGAAAAGCAGCCAGCCACTATGAATTTAAAGAAATGCAGGAAGCAGAGGCGATTGTGGATGATCTTCTCAGAAAATATCCGGATGCTCCGGGATTCCTGAAATTTAAATGCCGGTTTGTGATGGAGCGCCTGGAAGGACCGCAGAATGCTTCAGAAGCGGAGAAATTTCTGTCTTACTGCCTGAGAGTATTTCCCCAGGATGGATATTTTATGAAATATAAGGGGGATCTTCTCTGGAAAAAGGGCCTCCGGAACGAAGCAATGGCAGAGTATCTGAAAGCCAGAGAATGCACCAATAACGGCATTGTGCAGCTGGAACTGGATAAATTCCTGAAAAAACAGAAGTCCCAGGCGATCCGGGACTGTCGGGATCTGCTTGGAAGCCAGAGAAGATCAGAAGCACTCTCTCTGATGGAGTTCTGGAGCAGACTGATGCCGGAGGATGAGGAGATCAGAGGCGCTCTTTATCTTGCGAAGGTATATTCCGTCCGTACAAAAGGGGAGCTGGAAGAGCTGGTGAGAGAGCTTTGCAAAGAACTGGGGATCACCGGTAATTCTCCAAGGGAGGGAACCCTTGAGGAGCCAGTGTACAAAGAGGCACTTACCTGTGCATGGCAGAGATTCGGCTATCCCAAAGCACTGGCAGAGGGCCGTACCAGG
This sequence comes from Ruminococcus sp. AF20-12LB, assembly GCF_003478985.1. NCBI lineage: Bacteria > Bacillati > Bacillota > Clostridia > Eubacteriales > Oscillospiraceae > Ruminococcus > Ruminococcus sp. AF20-12LB. Next base: position 13,213 of record NZ_QUGH01000007.1, read on the forward strand.
ATCCTGTGCAGTGAGGAAGAGGGCGAGATGGAATATCTGGCAGAGGAGATCCGCAGCTTTCTGGTTCATAAGGAATGGCAGGGAGAGGTATACAAGCTTCTGGGAGATATCCGGAAGAAACAGGGGCGTACCCGGGAAGCCTTCGAAAATTATTTCCTGGCATTGGATCATGAGCCGCATCCCTATATAAAAAATGAGCTTTCCAGGATCTTCCTGGAGGATCTTTACGATGGAAGCCGGCGTACCGGATTTTTCGCAAAGAAGGCAGACGTGACAGAATTTCTGAACAGCTGGCTGGATAAGTATAAAAGTCAGGAGGAGCTTCAGGAGCTTCTGAAGCGGATCCTGTAATGACAGATCAACAGAAACGAGGCAGAGTGTATTGAACAGAGAACAGCAGAAAGTACTGGAACTTCTAAAAGAAATAGATACCATATGCAGAAAAAATAAGATCACATATTATCTTTCTCCGTATCTTACCCTCTGTGCGGTAACGGAGCGCCCTTTTCCCATGAATCCGGCAAGCAATGATATTTATATGAAGACCGGTGATATGGCCCGGTTTAAAAATATCTTTGATGAAGAACCAGAGCTGCGCAGAACTCTGGAATCTATGGAGAATAACAGCCGTTTCCCCGGATTTTTTCTGCGTTATACAGATAAAGATACATTGTTTTATAAGCTGGACGAGTATGGAAAATACAAACATCCGGGACTGGGGATCAATATCCTTCCGCTGCAGTGTGAATATGGCCCAAAGGGAAAATATCTCTGGAACCGTATGCGCGAAGAGGGATGGAAAAGAATCTACGGAAAAAAAGGCGAGTGGCGGAACCGGCGTGAGCTGGGATGTATCTGGATGGTGCGAGTCCTTTCTCTTTGCGGACGAGGCTGGCTGGCAAAGAGCATATTCCGGGATCTGCTCCGGCAGCCGCAGGATGGCGCAAAAACCTATGTACTCCGATATTTTGACCAGAATCTTTATTTTCCTGCGCATATTTTTGAAAATCCCGGGGAGGCAATGCTTGGAGGAGAATCCTTTATGGTCCCGGGAAACACAGACAGCTATCTCACCCGGGCCTACGGCAAAAATTATCGAAATAAGTCAATGGAAAACTATGTTCCCGGCTCGCTGGTGGTGTGCAGCACACTGATCCCATGCGAGGAATTTCTGCAGCAGTCAAAGGAACTGAAGAAATTTGCTTCTGTCAGGAAGAAAAGGGAAAAGCGCAGGCAGTTTGGAATGAATTACCGGGAATATCTTGCACAGTGCTGGGATTATGCAAAATTCTGCGGGGAAAAATATACCTGTGCACTGGCTTATCGCAAAAAGCTCAGCTATATCCGGAATCTCTTCAAAAATGAAGATTATGTGGAACTGGAAAAAGCATTTGCAGGATATACCAGGATGAATGATCGCTGCCTGAAATATGAAGAAGCATTTGAAACAGATCCGGAGGTTTTTGACCTGTATCTTAAGTATCTGGAAAAAACAGGAAGGATCTCGTATATGGAGAAGGTAAAAAAATATGTCTAAGGTCAAGCTTACAGATTATGTTGTGGAATTTTTGCAGAAAAAAGGGATTCATGATTTTTTTGGATACCAGGGAACCATGATCGCACATCTGGTAGATTCCATTGAAAAGAATCCCCATGCAAGAAGTCATTCCAGCTATCATGAGCAGGGAGCTGCTTTTGCCGCCTGCGGTTATGCTCAGGCAAAGAATGCCTGCGGCTGTGCCTATGCCACCAGTGGTCCGGGAGCTGCCAATCTGCTTTCCGGTGTGGCAGATGCGTATTTCGATTCTCTTCCGGTGATCTTTATCACCGGACAGCTGAATACCTATGAATATTCCGGTATTACAGGCCTTCGTCAGCAGGGCTTTCAGGAGATCGATATGGTTTCCATGGCAAAGCCGGTAACCAAGTACGCGGTGCAGGTCCGTGATCCGAAAAATATCGTTCGTGAACTGAATCTTGCATGGCAGATCGCCAATACAGGACGGAAAGGGCCGGTTCTTATCGATCTTCCCATGAACGTGCAGAGAGGCGAGGTGGAAGATCCGGCTTATGATATGGAATTTTCCGAGGAAGAGATCGAGACAGCTGTATATGGAAAAAATGATCCGGAAAACGGGGCAGCCTTTTACAGGGATGCAGTTGCAAAGGCGGATTCTTCTGATGGAGCAGAGGCGGCAGAATATATTCTGGATAAGATCAGGACTGCAAAACGGCCGGTATTTATGATCGGTCACGGAGCTTCCGGAGAAGCAGAAAAAATGCTCACAGATCTGGCGCGTGCCCATCACATTCCGGTGATCACAAGCGTACTTGCCCGGTCCGCACTGAGCTTTGATGATCCTTTGAACTTCGGGTGCATCGGAGGTGCCTACGGACACCGGTATGCAAATATGATCGCCAATGCAAAAAGCGACCTTCTGCTCTGCTTTGGAATTTCCCTGTGTACCCGTCAGATTGGTACTAAGGTTCATGAGTTTGCGAAGAATGCCGAAATCATCCGTGTGGATATTGATCCTTATAATCTTCAAAGAGAGATCCATGAGGGAAGAGAAGGTGAGAAATGCTTTTGCGTCAGCGCAGAGACTGTGGTGCGTAAGCTGACAGAGCAGCAGGCACAGATCGGTTTCTATGAGGAATGGCTTGCTGTCTGCCAGAAGATCCGTAAGGAACTCTGGAAAGTGGACGATGAGACACCGCAGCGTTATCCGAACCGCATGATCGCATATTTGAGTGATCAGCTTTCCGATACCGGAGCGGTTGCTGTGGATGTGGGACAGCATATGGTATGGAGCTATCAGTCCTTCCACAATCAGCAGGGGCAGAAGACACTTTTTTCCGGCGGACATGGTGCTATGGGATATGCACTTCCGGCGGCTATCGGAGCTTATTATGCTACCGGCAAGCCGGTGGCATGTATCTGCGGAGACGGAGCCTTCCAGATGAATATCCAGGAGCTGCAGTGGGTGAAGCGTGAGAATATCCCGGTGAAGATGATCGTAATGAATAATGAGGCTCTGGGAATGATCCGTCATCTTCAGAGAGATTATTTTGACTGTGTATATGCGGATACCTCCGATGGCAGCGGATTCTCGTCCTGCGATTTTACAGATGTGGCGCAGGCTTACGGAATTCCTGCAAAGCGCATCCAGGGAGAAGACGTGGAAAAATATGCCGGTGGATTCCTGGAGCAGAACGGACCGGAGCTTCTGGAGATCATGCTGGAGCATGGAACCTACGCATACCCGAAGACCTGTCTGGGTGAGCCGATTCACAATCAGCAGCCTTATATACCGAAACCGATATTTGATGAACTGATGGAGCTGTAAAATGGGAAAAATAACTGTGATCACAGGCGGTACCTCCGGAATCGGAAGAGGAATCGCCGAAAAGATCCTGGCAGAGTCGGCAAAAACTGACAGGATCTTCGTAACATATGGACATGATGAGAAGAAGGCATTGTCGTTTCAGGAGAGCCTTCCTGAGGAAAAAAGATCTCAGGTGACTTTGATAAAGGCAGATATGTCTTCCTATGAAGAGATGATGGTTTTTGTGGAGGAGCTGAAAAAGCAGACAGACCATATTGACTGGCTTGTAAGCAATGCCGGCATCAGTACCTACGCAAAATATGAAGACTACAGCTTTGAGGAGTGGACACGGATCGTAAACACCAATCTTTCCGTACCTGTATTTATGGTCAAAGAGCTGAGATCCATGATGGTAGAGGGCGGCAGTGTGCTCTTTACCGGTTCCTATGCAGGACAGCAGGCGTATTCTTCCTCCCTTGTATATGGAGTCACCAAGGCAGCTATCCATTTCCTGACCAGATCCCTGGTAAAGGAATTTGAGCCAAAGGGCATCACGGTCAACGCTATTGCACCTGGCTTCATCGAAACTCCTTGGCACAGCGCCCGCACCCAGGAGAGCTACGACCGTATCAACCGGAAGATCGCACTCCACAGATTTGGAACTGTGGAGGAAGTGGCGGATATGGCGTATGCAGTGCTGTCCAACGGATATATGAACGGCAGTGTGGTGGATATCCACGGTGGTTATGACTACTTTTAATAGAAGTTGAAAGTGTGCAGGAAGACAGAAGAAGACATGTTGTGCCTGCACATAAGGGTCTTCTTATTACTTTCTGTACAGGGGCGACGTCCCGAAAACGAAATGCAGCGAAGCAGAATCGGGTTTGCGCACTTGAGACGTCCGTACGGAATCTGTGAAATTCTTTATATTTAAGCGAAAAAGGCTTGACTTGCACACCTGCTCTGTGATAAAATTGACGAGCGACATGGAAGTTAGGTCTTTTTTTTATGCCCGAAAATGACGACGGATATACGTTCCGGGCGGCATAGAAGACCATGCAAATGAAAACACTGGAGGTGGAAGTTGTGCGCGTTAAGATTACATTAGCATGCACCGAGTGCAAGCAGCGTAACTACAATATGACGAAGGAGAAAAAGAACCATCCTGAGAGAATGGAGACCAAGAAATATTGTAAGTTCTGTCATACACACACTCTGCACAAGGAAACAAAGTAATCACAGAGATTTGTGAGGTTATGCTATGGAAAAACAGAAATCTGAGGATAAGCCGCAGAAGAAAAGTTGGTTTCAGGGACTTCAGTCAGAATTTGAGAAGATTGTCTGGACAGACCGTCCCACACTGGCAAAGCAGACTGTTGTGGTCGTGATCATCACGATCATCCTGGCAGTGGTTATCAGTGTAATGGATTCCGGAATTCTGGAATGCATTAATTTCTTAATGAAGTAAGGACAAGGTGATTATATGTCAGAAGCAGCAAAATGGTACGTTGTCCATACCTATTCCGGGTATGAGAACAAGGTAAAAGCCAACATTGAAAAGACGATCGAGAACAGACACCTGGAAGACCAGATCCTGGAGGTACGTGTTCCGCTGCAGGATGTAGTGGAGATGAAGAACGGAACCTCAAGACAGGTTCAGAAAAAGATGTTTCCAGGCTATGTGCTTCTCAATATGGTGATGAATGACGATACCTGGTATGTTGTCCGTAATACCCGCGGTGTTACAGGATTCGTAGGACCGGGATCAAAGCCTGTGCCTCTTACAGAAGAGGAAATGATGCCGCTTGGTATCCAGAAACCGGATATCGAAGTGGACTTCGCAGAGGGCGACATGGTAGTCGTTACCGGTGGTGCATGGAAAGATACCGCAGGTGTGATCACAGGTATCAACATGCAGAAACAGACGGTAACGATCAATGTTGAGCTTTTCGGTCGTGAAACACCGGTAGAAATAAGTTTCACAGAAATCAAAAAAGCTGAGTAATTCAAAAACAAGGTAACAGCAAGTGGGAGGGACACACCCCCGCCAATACCACATAGGAGGTGCCGAAAATGGCAAAGAAAGTAACAGGATATATCAAATTACAGATTCCGGCTGGTAAAGCAACTCCAGCACCACCTGTAGGTCCGGCTCTTGGACAGCATGGTGTAAACATCGTACAGTTTACTAAGGAGTTCAACGCAAGAACAGCTGATCAGGGAGATCTTATCATCCCGGTTGTCATCACTGTTTACGCTGACAGAAGTTTCAGCTTCATAACCAAGACTCCGCCGGCAGCAGTTCTTCTTAAGAAAGCTGCAAACATCAAATCTGGTTCCGGTACACCGAACAAGACCAAAGTAGCTAAAGTTACTAAGGCACAGGTTCAGGAGATCGCTGAGCTGAAGATGAAAGACCTCAACGCAGCATCCATCGAGGCTGCTATGAGCATGATCGCCGGTACAGCAAGAAGTATGGGAATCGAAGTCGTAGACTAATAAATACCGAAGCTTAAGTTCGGGGTTCCCGTAGAAAAAGTGAAATTTTCAAGTGGGAGGGCTTTTCCCCGCAAATACCACAGGAGGTTATAGAAATGAAACGAGGAAAGAAATATGTGGAAGCTGCGAAAGCAGTAGACCGCGCAACATTATATGATGCACCAGAGGCTATCAGCCTTGTTAAAAAAGCAGCTGTAGCTAAGTTCGACGAGACCATCGAAGTTCACATCCGTACAGGCTGCGATGGACGTCACGCAGATCAGCAGATCCGTGGAGCAGTTGTTCTGCCACACGGAACAGGTAAAAAAGTTCGTGTACTTGTATTTGCTAAAGATGCTAAGGCAGAAGAGGCAAAGGCAGCAGGAGCAGACTTCGTAGGAGCTGAGGACCTCATTCCGAAGATCCAGAACGAGGGATGGCTTGACTTTGACGTTGTAGTTGCAACACCGGATATGATGGGCGTTGTAGGCCGTCTTGGTCGTGTACTTGGACCGAAAGGTTTAATGCCAAACCCGAAAGCTGGTACTGTAACAATGGACGTAACAAAAGCTGTTAACGACATTAAAGCAGGTAAGATCGAGTATCGTCTTGACAAATCCAACATCATCCATGTTCCGATCGGAAAGGCTTCCTTTACCGAGGAGCAGTTAAGCGACAACTTCCAGACGCTTATGGGAGCTATCACAAAGGCTAGACCTAGCACACTGAAAGGTCAGTATCTGAAGAGCGTTACAATCGCTCCGACAATGGGACCTGGTGTTAAGCTTAACCCGATTAAATTAGCTCAGTAATAAATTTTAAATACCCTGTACAGAGGAAACTTTGTATAGGGTATTTTTTTATACATTTATACACCTTGATTTTTGGGGGCAAAAATCCTACAATAAGGCACAAACAGAGTTGTAACAGACCGAAAGCTCATCAGAGTTTTTTCATATAGATTTTACAGAAGAAAATAATAATCATGTTAATATAAAAAAGATAGGGAAAACGTTTCTGTAAGTAAAACTTACAGATGAATTTGTCGGAACAGGGAGTATAAATTGAGATCAAAAAAGCGTAAAGCGAAGAAAATAAAAAAACAGGTAAACAAAATAAAAATGATACTCTGCCTGGTGGTAGAGGCTATCGTGATCCTGACACTTATAGTGATCATCGGCTGGAATAAAGGGGTAGGTGACTGGATGGAGTCTCTGCAGAGACCGGTTGTCCGTAAGCTTGAGATGAGCGGTATCAACAGTCCCTACGCAGTGCTGATGCAGGTAAAAGGCGGAAAGATCATCGGAAATATGAAGGGCGATGAGAAGATCTATCCGGCTTCCATGACGAAGATCATGACGGTGATCGTGGCTATTGAGAACCTGGATGATCTGGATCAGGAGATCACTCTGACCCAGGAAATGTTCCAGGGGCTTTATGAGCAGGATGCCACCCAGGCAGGCTTTCAGCCCGGTGAGACCGTGCGGGCCATCGACCTTCTTTATGGTGCCATGCTGCCATCCGGTGCGGAGTGTTGTATCGCACTGGCGGATACCGTAGGCGGTTCCAGGGATGGATTTGTGGAGCTGATGAATAAGAAGGCACAGAGGATTGGAATGAATGGTACACATTTCTGTGATACGACAGGGCTTCATGATCCGGATCATTACAGTACAGTGAGAGATATTGCGGTGCTGCTCAGGTATGCGCTTCGGAACGATACGTTCAGAGAAATAATTGAGAGTCCGCGGCATTCCACAGGAGTGACGAATATCCATCCCAGCGGGATCACATATTACAGTACCATGTTCAAAAATCTTTCTGACCCTTCCGTTACCGGCGGCAAGATCCTGGGCGGCAAGACAGGATATACCAGCGAGGCGGGTCTGTGTCTTGCAAGCTTTGCAGAGGTCTACGACAGGGAATACATACTGGTAACGGCAGGCGCATCGGGAAATACCGGAAGCCCACTCCATGTGGAGGATGCGGTGACGATCTATAACCGCCTTGGAAAGGCCATTGAGGCACAGATGACAGGCAGTGATGGATCGGAGTCTTGAAAAGATAAAGGGTAAATTTTGTGTATCGCGAAGCGTGTTACGGAGAACGGAGTGAACAGTAATATTTTTGGATAAATAAACACTGGCACAGAGGTGTATGCTGCTGTATTGGCAGCATAACGCTTCTGTGCCGTTTTTTGATTCTTCAAAATGAAATCGTATAGCGGGAACCTGCAATGTATTCACGGCTGATGTAAAGCGGTTTTCCATCAGGAGCTTCCATATAGGAATCCAGGATCAGCACGGGATCGCCGGAAGACAGACGCAAAGTTTTTGCCATATCCGGGGAGGCTGCAGTAACAGAAATGGTGCTGCGGCTGGATTCTGCGATCGTACAGCGGTAGGTGTTTTTGATATATTCAAAAAAAGAACCGTTTTCTACAGCGTTCGGATCAAAATCCGGGAAAAGCCGTGTGGGGAGCCAGGTGTGAACATCAATAACCGGAATACTGTCAGCCAGAAGAAGACGTTCCAGGAAAAAAACTTCCTCATCCGAAGTAAGCTGCAGAAAATCAGAGGTTACGCTGTTCGCAGTTTTTTTGCAGAAGGACAGTACGTGAGATTCCGGAATCCGGTCATTCTGACGGCAGGATTCGGAAAAACTCATATTTTTCTGGGATTCAAATTTCCGGAAGATCATGGGGGATTTTACAAAGGTTCCTTTTCCCTGATGCTTGATAAGATAGCCCTGTGTGCAAAGCTCCTCCACGGTACGTCGGACAGTGATCCGGCTGACATGGTAAAGATCGGCAAGCTCCGGCTCAGGAGGGATTTTTTCTCCGGGCTTATAAGTACCGTTTTTGATCTGCTGGGTGATGATATTCATAAGCTGCTTGTAAAGCGGCTGGATTGAATTTTTATTTAACATGAAAATATCCTTTCTGAGGTTGTTCATAAAAGATATTTTACTATAGTGCGGATGTATTTGTCCAGTAAGGGACAAACCTCTGCAGTGCGTCAGAAGGTATATTGGATGAATAATTAATCATAAATCATGAATATACTCTTTACTATAACGTTATAATATGTTATATTCTTCAAAAAGGTAAAATACAAAAGTACAAGAAGGAGAAATTCATCTGAAAATCTGAAAAAAACCTGTATTTTCAATGGATTCAGAGGATTCTCAGACGAATTTCCACGAAAACCGGAGGATGAAAATGGACGCAGTAAAAATCGTAAATAAGATCAACAAAGAGCATGGAACAATCAAAAATGTGTATTTTCTTGCATGCGGAGGATCTCTTGTGGATCTGTATCCGGGATATTATTTTGTCCGTGCGGAATCCGCAGTGATGGATGCACAGTGGATCCCTGCAAGAGAGTTTGCACTGACACCGCCGAAGAAGCTGGGAAAAGACAGTCTTCTGATCATCTGCTCCCACAGTGGCAAGACAAAGGAGTGTCTGGAGGCAGCAAAAACAGGAATGGATGCAGGTGCAGCTGTTGTTACAATGACACATGCGCCAGGTTCCCCATGTGATACCGATAAATGGATCTCCGTTGTATACGACTGGGCACCGGGGGTAAAGGAAGCAGAGAAGCCTCAGGGAATCGTACTTCGTATTCTTAATGAGCTGATGAAGGTACAGGAGCCGGGATATAAGCTTTACGATAAGATCGTGGAAGGCTTTGAAAAGATCGATAATGTTATTGCAGCTGCAGTGAAGGATCAGCAGAATGCAGCATGGCTTTTTGCAGAAAAATATTCAGAGGAACCGAACCTCTATATCATGGCATCGGGAGCCTCCTATTCTCAGGCATATGGCTTTGCGATCTGCTCACTTCAGGAAATGCAGTGGATGGACTGCGGTTATCTGAACAGTGCGGAATATTTCCATGGACCGTTTGAGGTAACGGATGAGGATCATCTTTATATCCTTATGATGAGCCGGGGCAGAAACCGTATGATGGATGCGCGTGTGCTGACTTTCCTTGAAAAATACGGAAAGAAATACGAAGTGATCGATGCGGATAAGCTTGGTATGGAAGCAATTGATGACAGCTGTGTGGAATATTTTACTCCGATGCTGTTCTACACCATGACGACCGTTTACCGTACCGCTCTCCAGGATAAACGCCGTCATCCGCTGGATATGAGAAGATATATGGGCGTTGTAGAGTACTAAAGGTGCTGCTGTGCCTGTGCACAGAGAAAGGGAAAATATGAGTAAATACAGTACAAAGCTTCTTGGCTTCGGAGACAATGTAGTGGATATCTATGATCATCTGAAAACCATGTATCCAGGCGGAAACTGCGTAAACGTCAGTGTTTACGGAAAGATGGCCGGATGTGAAAAAACAGCGTATATGGGATATTTCGGAGATGACGACAGAGCAGAGCTGATCATGGATACACTGGAAAAAATCGGCGTGGAAACCGTAAAGTGCAGACAGCTGCATGGCGAGAACGGTTATTCCAGGATCACATTAAAAGACGGAGACCGTGAGTTCCTGGATTTTAATGATGGTGGTATCCGTGGAAAAACACCGTATATCCTTGATCGTTTTGATCTGGAATATATGAAAGGCTTTGATGTGGTACATAGCGGAAATTACTCTTTTACGGAGGAAGAGCTGCATAAGATCAAAGAGGCGGGAATTCCGGTTTCTTTTGACTTTTCTGATGATTCCACAGAGGAATATTATGAAAAAACAGCACCGGAGGTTACTTACGCATTTTGCTCCTTTGACGGAACCGACCAGGAGGCAGAAGAGCATCTGAAAAAGATCATCTCCATGGGGCCGAAGCTTGCCATGGCCTCCAGAGGAGCCAGGGGCTGCATTCTTTATGACGGAAGGAATTTTTACCGACAGCCGGCAGCGCCGCTTACGGAAGTAAAAGATACTCTTGGCGCCGGGGATTCACTGATCGCATCTTTCCTTACCGGGTATATCGGAAGAATGAAAAACGGCATGGCGGAGGAAACCGCGATCTGTGAAAGTCTTGAAGAGGCAGCTGCTTTTGCAGCGGGCATTTGTGGCATGGAAGGTGCTTTTGGCTACGGAAAAAAATATGAATAGCAGGAGGGGAAAATAATGGGACGCAATGGAAAAAGCAGAGCTCTTATCTGTTTTGTACTGTGTATGATCATGGCTCTGCCGATATATTTCAGCAGTGCAGTGGCAGTAAAAGCGGCAGAACAGCAGACCATCATCATAGGAACGAACGCAGAGTATTCACCATTTGAATACCTGGATGATAATGGAAATATTACAGGTTTTGATTACGATCTTCTGGAGGCGATCGCCAAGGAAGAAAACGTAAAGCTGGTATGGAAGGATATGCCCTTTGATTCCCTGATGGGTTCCATGGAGGCTGGTGATGTACAGGTGATCGCAGCCGGGATCGGACCTACGGAGGACCGTAAAAAAAGCGTTGATTTTTCCGATGTTTATTACACCGGTACACAGTGCATCATCAGCCGCAAGGATAATCCGATCAAGGATTTTGAGGAGATGTCCGGAAAAACCGTTGCAGTTCTGGAGGGTGCACAGAGTGATATGATCGCATCCGGCGAGACTACTGATTACGGTGAAGTTAAGGATGCCAAAGTAAAAAGATTTAAAAACGCTTCCAGTGCAGTCATGGAGCTGAAAAACGGTGGAGCAGATGCAGTTCTGATCGACAATATCATGGCTGAGATCTACTGCAAACAGAACTCAGACCTGCAGTATGAGTCCGTGCCAAGTACAGCAGAGGATACGGTTTTCTGCATTGAAAAAGGAAACACAGAGCTTGTCCAGATCATCAATGACGGGCTTGCAAAAGTAAAAAAATCCGGGGAATATGATGATCTTTATCAGAAGTATTTTGTGGACACACTTGAAAACAGCGAGGATGTGACAGATGTAGCAGCAACCGATGGTTTTCTGGGACTTTTAAGCTTTATTTTCCTTCAAGATAATCGTTGGAAGTTTTATATTAATGGTCTTGGGATTACACTGATCGTTTCCCTTTTGTCAGTGATCGTAGGTATCCTGATCGGTCTTGTAGTGGCATTGGTACGTCTTGGAGCTGCGAAAAAAGGCAGAAGAACCATTCTTTCCACGATCGCGGATATTTATGTTGATGTGATTCGTGGAACACCGTCAGTCCTTCAGCTGATGATCATCTATTTTGCAGTGTTCCACAGCAGGCTGGGATATGTGGCAGCAGTGGTCAGCTTCGGTATCAACAGCGGTGCATATGTTTCCGAGGTTATCCGCGGAGGTATTTTATCTGTAGACAAGGGCCAGAGCGAGGCTGGTCGTTCTCTGGGTCTTGGGTATAAAGATACCATGCGTTTCATTATCATTCCGCAGGCTGTAAAAACCATCCTTCCGGCAATGGGTAATGAGTTTATCCAGCTGATCAAAGAAACATCTATTTTAGGTTATGTAGGTATCATGGATCTGACAAAAGCGGCAAGCTATGTTTCTTCCCGTACTTATCAGATGTTCATACCGCTGATCGTTGCAGGTATCATGTACTATCTGATCGTGAAGTGCCTGAGCCTTCTGCTGAAGAGATTTGAAAGGAGACTGAGAGAAAGTGATTGATGTTAAAAATCTGAAAAAGTCCTTCGGGGACGTACACGTATTAAAGGGAATCACAACTCACGTAAACAAGGGTGAGTGTATCTGCATCATCGGTCCGTCCGGCTCCGGAAAATCTACATTTCTGCGATGTCTGAACCTTCTGGAAAAACCGGAGGAAGGTGAGATCACCGTAAACGGACAGCAGCTTCTGGATCCGAAGCTGGATGTAGATAAATTCAGGGAAAATGTGGGAATGGTTTTTCAGCATTTTAATCTGTTTCCAAATATGACAGTATTGAAAAATATCACCCTTGCGCCGGTGCGCCTTGGCAAATGGAATGCAGCGGAAGCTGATCAGAAGGCGAGGGTTCTTTTGAAAAGAGTCGGCCTTGAAGAAAAAGCCGATGTCTATCCCGGAAAGCTTTCAGGCGGACAGAAGCAGAGGGTTGCCATTGCCAGAGCCCTTGCAATGAATCCCCAGGTGCTTCTGTTCGACGAGCCGACATCAGCTCTTGATCCGGAGATGGTCGGAGAGGTTCTTGAGGTTATGAAGGAGCTTGCAAAAGAAGGCATGACCATGCTGGTGGTTACCCATGAGATGGGCTTTGCAAGGGAGGTCAGCGACAGAGTGCTCTTTATGGATGATGGGGTGATTCTTGAGGATAGAAATCCGAAAGAACTGTTTGGGGATCCTCGAGAGGAAAGGACGAAGGAGTTTCTTTCCAAAGTATTGTAGGGTTTTTCGTGGAAAAGTTTTGCTTTGAAAAAGCGGGGAAATTCGTGGGGAGGGGAGGCACTCGGAGTTGCGAAGCCCGTTTCCCCTCCCCACACCCCACCCCTCCGGGCACGCCGCTGTGCTACGCCTTGGAGTGTGTTAATTTATCGGCTTAGTCCTGTATGCTGCTGTATTGGCAGTGTCAGGCTGAGCCGATTTTTGTTT
>NZ_QUGH01000007.1:26577-197191 GCF_003478985.1 Ruminococcus sp. AF20-12LB
GAAAGCGGCCCGCGCAGCGGGCCTGTTCCCTGTTGTTAATGGGAGCGGGTTTATGCCAGTGATGCGACAATAGACGGAAGACGGAGGCAGGTGAGCGCCGGCAATACAGCGACAGGCGGAAGTAGGTTTATGCCAGTGATGTGACAATAGACGGGAGTAAGTGAGCGTCGTCAATACAGCGACAGGCAGAAGCAGGTCAGCGCCGGCAATAGAACAACAGGCAGGAGCAGGTCAGCACCAGCAATACAGCAGGCAGGAGCAGATATTAGCGCCAGCAATAGAACAACAGGCAGGAGCAGATATTAGCGCCAGCAATACAACAACCACCAGGAACAGGTCTGCTGCGCAGACCGCCTTCCGTCCGGCGGAACAAAAAAATCGGCTTAGCCTGACGCCACCAATACAGCAGCATACAGGCATTTACCAATACACTACCCCATACCACAGCGCAGAACGGCGACGTGCCCGGAAAGGGGGAGCGCGAGGGGGAAAAGCGGGCTTCGTAACTCCGAGCGCCTTTCCCCCTCGCAAACCTGCCCACGCCAAAGTGTCCCCCCGAAAGGGAAAGAGCTTCACTGCCAAAGTGTCCCCCCCCTGGAAAGAAACTATCCGTCAGAAGACACAGGCTCTCCGCCCAGGAGCGTCCGTCAGACGCCCGACATTGTACAATATCTGGTACAATTTTCTCATTATTTTTATCAATAATACAATTACATGTATATTATAAAGAACATACTTCCAAGCTGTTGACTTTAAATTCGGAATCTGTTATCTTATGGTCGTCATGAGAAATGTTATATATTACTAACTGCGCGGGCGGTGAACGAAATATTGAGACAACAGGAAAGGATGTGTAACAAATTGGCAAAAGTTGATTTTGAACAGTGGAATGGTTTTAAGGGTGATCGTTGGAAAGAGAAGATCGATGTTCGTAATTTCATCAGTATGAACTATACACCATATGATGGAGATGCTTCCTTCCTGGAAGCACCAACAGAGGCAACAGATAAACTCTGGGGCAAGCTTCAGGAGCTTCAGAAAGAAGAGCGTGCTAAAGGCGGCGTTCTTGATATGGAGACAGAGGTAGTAACAGGAATTACAGCATACGGTCCTGGATATATCGATGAGGAACTCAAAGACCTGGAGCAGGTTGTAGGTCTTCAGACAGACAAACCTCTGAAACGTGCTTTCATGCCATACGGCGGAATCAAAATGGCAGAGCAGGCATGTGAGACTTATGGATACCATGTAAGCGACAAAATCAAAGATGTTTTCAACAACTATGAGTTCAAAACACACAACCAGGGTGTATTCGATATCTACACACCGGAGATGAAGAGAGCACGTCACAACAAGATCCTTACAGGACTTCCGGATACTTACGGACGTGGACGTATCGTAGGTGATTACAGACGAGTTGCTCTTTACGGAATCGATCATCTGATCGCAGGTAAAGAGAAAGATTTCGCAGCATGCGACCGTCAGGGTATGAGACGTTATGACTTCCAGCTTCGTGAGGAGATCGCAGATCAGATCCGTGCTCTGAAGAAGATGAAAGAAATGGCTCAGATCTATGGCTTTGATATTTCCCAGCCGGCTAAGAATGCAAAGGAAGCATTCCAGTGGCTGTACTTCGGATATCTTGCAGCGATCAAAACTCAGAACGGAGCTGCAATGAGTGTTGGACGTATCTCCACATTCCTTGATATCTATATTGAGAGAGACCTTGAGAACGGAACTCTTACAGAGAAAGAGGCACAGGAGCTTGTTGACCATATCGTAATGAAATTCCGTATGGTTAAATTCGCTCGTATCCCGTCTTACAACCAGCTCTTCTCCGGTGACCCGGTATGGGCAACTCTGGAAGTAGCAGGTATGGGACAGGACGGACGTTCCATGGTAACAAAGAACGACTATCGTTTCCTTCATACACTTGAGGATATGGGACCGGCTCCGGAGCCGAACCTTACAGTTCTCTACTCTTCAAGACTGCCTGAGAACTTCAAGAAATATGCAGCAGACATCTCTGTTACAACAAGTTCCATCCAGTATGAGAACGATGATGTTATGCGTCCGGTATGGGGCGATGACTACAGCATCTGCTGCTGTGTATCTGCTACAGAGACAGGTAAAGAGATGCAGTTCTTCGGTGCTCGTGCAAACCTTGCAAAATGCCTTCTTTACGCGATCAACGGCGGTGTTGATGAGAAGACAAAACAGCAGGTAGGACCTCAGTATCAGCCGATCACTTCCGAGTACCTTGACTATGACGAAGTAATCGCAAAATATGATCAGATGATGGACTGGCTTGCACATCTGTATGTTGGAACACTGAACATGATCCACTACATGCATGATAAATACTACTATGAGGCAGCTGAGATGGCACTTATCGATACAAAGGTTGACCGTTCCTTCGCAACAGGTATCGCCGGATTCTCACACGTAGTAGATTCCCTTTCCGCTATCAAATATGCAAAAGTAAAAGCAATCCGTGACGAGGACGGAATCACAACAGACTTCCAGGTTGAGGGTGACTTCCCACGTTATGGTAACGATGATGACAGAGCAGACGAGATCGCAACAACTCTGCTTTCCACATTCCTTGAGAAGCTGAAACACATCCATACCTATCGTGATTCCAAGCCAACCACATCCATCCTTACCATCACATCCAACGTTGTTTATGGTAAAGCTACAGGATCTCTTCCGGACGGAAGAAAAGCTGGCGAGTCTCTGGCACCGGGAGCAAACCCGTCTTACGGCGCAGAGCAGAACGGACTTCTTGCTTCCCTGAACTCTGTTGCAAAGCTTGACTATGAGGATGCCCTTGACGGAATCTCCAATACTCAGACGATCAACCCGGATGCACTTGGCCATTCTGAGGAAGAGCGTACAGAGAATCTTGTAAATGTACTTGACGGATACTTTGACCGTGGTGCACATCACCTCAATGTAAACGTATTCGGTAAAGAGAAACTTATCGATGCTATGGAGCATCCGGAAAAAGAGGAGTATGCAAACTTCACGATCCGTGTTTCCGGATACGCTGTTAAGTTCATCGACCTTACAAGAGAGCAGCAGCTTGACGTTATCGCAAGAACCTGCCACGAAAGGATGTAACAAAAAATATGGACGACCAGAAAAAAATCACTGGCTACGTCCACTCACTGGAGAGCTTCGGCTCTGTTGACGGACCAGGAGTCCGGTATGTGATCTTTTTGAGCGGCTGCGCCATGCGCTGTCAGTTCTGTCACAATCCGGACACCTGGCAAATGAAAACAGGGACGGAGTACACAGCAGATGAGCTGCTTGAAAAAGCCTGCCGATACCGCTCTTACTGGGGAAGTAAGGGCGGTATTACTGTGAGTGGAGGCGAGCCACTGTTACAGATCGATTTCCTCACTGAGCTGTTCAGAAAAGCAAAAAAACTTGGGATCCACACAACACTTGATACCAGCGGCAACCCTTACACAGAAGAGGGTCCGTGGTATGAAAAATGGGAAGAGCTGATGAAGTACACAGATCTTGTCATGCTGGATATCAAGCACATTGATGAGGAACAGCATAAGATCCTCACAGGATGTACCAATAAAAATATCCTTGCCATGGCCCGGAAGCTTTCCGATATGGGCGTATCCATGTGGATCCGTCACGTACTGGTTCCGGAACGCAATGACCGGGATGACTATCTCCACCGGCTGGCTGACTTTATTGCAACACTGAAGACAGTTGAGAGAGTGGAGGTTCTTCCATATCACACACTCGGAACCTTTAAATGGGAAAATCTGCATATTGATTATCCGCTGAAGGGAATCAATCCGCCAACGAAAGAACGTATCGAAAATGCGGAAAAAATCCTGGGAGCAGGTACACAGTAATAAAAAAACCATATCTTATGTCGAAAAACAGACATAGATATGGTTTTTTTGATGTTTACACCAGTTCTTTGTTTTTGATCAGCATTTCTTTGATGATATCCTGTGTATAGGAACCTAAGTGGCGCTGAGTATCCCGGTCAAGCTCTGAAGGAATGATAGGCTTGCCATATTCGATCACTACGTGTGTAGGTGTCATCTTCGGGAAATTGGCCTCCCAGATATTGGCAGAGTTGCTGATCGCAATAGGAATGATCGGGCTTTTGGCTCTGGCTGCGATCTTGAAGCTGCCGTCATGGAAAGGCAGCATTTCTGTTTCATCAGCATTCTTATTTCTGGTTCCTTCCGGGAAGATACATACGGAAATGCCGGATTTCACATAGTCTGCGGCCTGAAGAATCGTTTTCAGACCCTGCTTGATATCCTCTCTGTCGAGAAAGAGACAGTAGAGATTGCGCATCCAGTTGGAGAGCAGCGGATAATGCTCCATTTCCTTCTTGGCAACATAGCCGGTGCGGATCGGACAGCGGCTGTAGGTGAGCAGGATGTCGAAATAGCTCCGGTGGTTTGCTACATAGAGAACAGCCTGATCCTTTGGAACGTTTTCTTCGCCGATGACGGTGACTTTGGCGCCTGTGATCCACAGGATGAATTTGAATATGGCCTGTACCATGCGCAGAGAGCTGATATCCTTAGTCATGGGAGAAAATTTCCCGATGATCCATTCTACAAGGAGAACCGGAATGGTCAGCACCAGATAGGCGATCACCACGATACAGACAAGTATGAATCGAATCATGTCTTTTGTCCTTTCTGTTATAGATACTTGCGGAGAGTTCCGCAGTAAGATGGTATTTTATATTATACGAAGAAAATCCGATAGTTGCAATAAATCTTTCCCTGCTCACATAGAATAAATACTGAATAATGCAGGTGGCTTATATTATGAAAAAAGCAGTATTTCTGCGGATCGTGCTGACAGCTGCCGTGCTGGCACTGCTGCTTTCCGGGTGTCGATTTGTCCGGGTGGAGGAAGAAGAACGAAAACCGGTAGATTACATCGTTGTGGAACGCCGGGATATCCCGGAGGAGCTTTCCAGGCTTATGGAAGAAAAAAAGGAAAAGGAATTTCAGCTGAGTTATGAAACCGGAGAGGATCTTTATCTGGCCAAAGGGTACGGGCGGCAAATGAGTGGCGGATACAGCATTCAGGTAGAGGAGCTTGGAGAATCCTCGAATGGGATATTTTTTGTTACAAAACTTCTTGGACCGGAGGATCTTAAGGAGGCAGGAGTTCCGTCCTATCCCTGCATTGTGATAAAAACCCGGAAACAGGAAAAGCCGGTAACGTTCCGGGAAAGCAGCAGTCCGGTGAACAAAGAGTCGGAGAAAGGGGAATAGACTGTGGAATTAAAAAAAGAAAGCATGCAGATATTAAAGGAAAAAAGCAGGGCAAAAAGTCAGATCACTTTTGATGAGGATTTTAATGTACCGGATGCAAAACCGGATGCAGGAAGACTGATCCAGAATAAGGGCAGGATCATTATGGATGATGTCCGTCTTACTGACGGGAAAGGTATTCTTACGGGAAATCTGCAGGTAGATATCCTTTATGTGGGGGAAGAAAGAGGAATCGTCAGCAGTCTTACTGCAAAACTTCCATTTGAGGAAACCTTGAACCTGAAGGATATCATAAACGGGGATAAAATGTGTCTGAAGTGGGAAATTGAAGATCTTACGATCCGCCTGATCCATTCCAGAAAGCTTAATATCAAAGCTTTGGTAACTTTTTGTGCGACTGTGGATGAAACAGAACAGATCCGCCTGCCGGTGGCGCTGGATGCAGAAGAGGTATCCGTCAGAAAAAAAACAGTCCGTTTTCTGGGACTTACCGTACATAAAAAAGATACACTCCGGATCAAGGATGAGTATACCATTGCCTCCAATCGTCCGGATATCGCCAGCCTGATCTGGTATACTATGGATGTACGTGGGCTGGATCTGAAGCCGGAGGAAAATGTGGTAAAGGCAAGGGGAGAGCTGTCCGTTTTTGTGCTGTACGGAGCTGAAGATACAGAAGCCCCGGTGCAGTGGCTGGAATATTCGCTGCCTTTTTCCGGAGAAGTGGAATGTCCGGACTGCACGGAGGAGCTGATCCCGCTGATCGAAGCTTCGGTGATGCATCAGAGCCTGGAGGCCAAACCGGATGTCGATGGGGAAGAACGGATCCTTGTTTCGGATGTTGTGCTGGAGCTGGATATGAAATTTTTCAGGGAAGAGGAATATGATCTTATTACCGATGTGTATACACCGATCCGTGAATGTGTTCCGGAAGGAAAGAATGAGGTACTGGAACGGCTTCTGGTACGTAATTTTTCCAGATGCAGGATCAGTGACAGAATCCAGGTAAAGGAGACTCAGGGAAAAGTCCTCCAGCTGTGTCACAGTCAGGGAAAAGTGAAGATCGATAAGACCAGGATCGTAGAGAACGGTGTGCAGGCAGATGGCGTGGTCATGCTGAAGATCCTGTACATTATTGGAAATGATGATATGCCGTTTTATTCCATGGAGGCAATGATACCGTTTTCCCATATGGTGGAAGCAAGAGGGATCCGACAGGACAGCTGTTATCAGTTAAAAGCAAAGCTGGAGCAGCTTTCCGCAGCCATGGCAGATGGAAATGAGATCGAGATCCGGGCAACTGTAGGACTGGAGCTTCTGGCAGTTGCCAGAGAACCGGTATTTATCATTGAGAAAGTAGAGGAAAAACCACTGGATATGAAAAAACTCCAGGCTATGCCGGGAATCCTGGTTTATATGGTAAAACCGGGAGATGAATTGTGGGATATCGCAAGGAAATATCACACATCTATCCAGGAGATCCGGACGATCAATGCTCTCAAGGAAAATCAGGAACCCTCTCCGGGAACTCCGCTTCTTGTTGTAAAAAAAGTGGAAGGTCAGATCAAATAAAAAGTGGAATATTTTGCTGTTGAAAAGAATGTAAAAATCATATAAAATACATGTATAAATACTGTATACAAAGTACAAATGGAGGGGCTTATGCGTTTAAAAGCAATGGCAAAGATCAATCTCGGACTTGATGTTCTGGGAAAGAGAGAGGACGGTTATCATGAGGTACGCATGATCATGCAGACCATCCGTATGTATGATATCCTGGATATCAGAAAGACCAGACGGCCGGGGATCGTACTGACGACCAATCTTCCGTTTATTCCTACAGATCAGAGAAATCTTGTATATAAGGCAGCACAGATGCTGATGGAGGAGTTCGATGTTGAAGAGGGACTTTCCATCAAGCTTCGTAAATTTATCCCGGTGGCAGCAGGCATGGCAGGAGGCAGCTCCGATGCAGCGGCCGCATTTGTGGGTGTGAACCGGATGTTCCATTTAGGGCTTACCGAAGAACAGCTGATGGAACGTGCAGTAAAGGTCGGAGCAGATGTTCCGTATTGTATCATGCGGGGAACAGCTCTTGCGGAGGGAATCGGAGAGAAGCTGACCAGACTTCCGGAAGTTCCGAAATGTTATGTTCTGATAGGAAAACCGGGAATCAATGTTTCCACAAAAACAGCCTATGAGAATCTGAATCTGGAAGGGATCGGCAAACATCCGGATATCGATGGACTCATCGGAGCTATCAGAAATAATGATCTGTATGCCATGGCATCCAGAATGGAGAATGTATTTGAACCGGGGATCATCCGACAGTATCCTGTGATCGGCAATATCAAGAACCTTATGGAAGAAAAAGGTGCGCTGAAAGCTGTGATGAGCGGAAGCGGTCCTACTGTGTTTGGAATCTTTGATAATAGGGATAAGATGGCCGCGGCAGCCAGAAGCCTCAGAAAGAGCGGGCTTGCAAAGACTGTATTTGCCACGGATATTTACAATAGAGATGGAGGAGTTACAAATGACAAGTGATTTTTCTGTGGATATGAATGAATATCTGCCGCTTCGGGATGTTGTTTTTAACACCTTGCGGCAGGCAATCCTGAAGGGAGAGCTGAAGCCGGGCGAAAGACTTCTGGAGATCGCCCTTGCAGAGCGTCTTGGCGTGAGCAGAACACCGGTGCGTGAGGCTATGCGCAAGCTGGAGCAGGAAGGTCTTGTAGTGATGATCCCACGCAGAGGTGCACAGGTAGCCAGCATCACAGAAAAGGATCTGAACGATGTTCTGGAGGTGCGTATCGCCCTCGAAAATGTTGCCATAGAAAAAGCGTGCAAGCTGATCACAGAGGATGAGCTGGGAAGGCTCTGGGTGGCAGCCAAGGAATTTGAAAAAACAAAAGCAGAGGGAAATCTGGTCCGTCTGGCGGAAACCGATGTGGCTTTCCACGAGATCATATATCAGGCTTCTGATAATAAGCGTCTGAATCAGGTCCTGAATAATCTCCGTGAGCAGATGTATCGTTATCGTGTAGAGTATCTGAAGGAGGAGCAGACAAGAAATCTTCTGGTTAGTGAGCATGAAGAGCTGGTAAAAGCCATCCGTGAAGGAGATGTGCAAAAGGCGCAGGATATTTCTTTCCATCATCTGGAGAATCAACGAAAAGCGATCATCCGTACTATCCGCGCGGAGAATGAGGCCAAAGAGGCCGAGAAAAAAGAATAAGAACCGGATATGCGGGAATATTAAGAGAGATGTCATTGGGGCATCTCTTTTTTTAACCGAATGCGGATGCTTTTATCCGTCTGACTGCATAAAGGATGGTGGCTTTATGGAAACAAGGAAGATATCGATATCTCTTCATGAAAATGAATCGTATATCCGGAAACGGTGTGAAAACTGCGATGATATCCTGATCAGGCCCATGCGCCTTGGTGAGGGACATAAGGCGGACTGTCTGATGGTCTATATTGAGGTTGCGGTTTCAAACATGATGCTGGATGATTCTGCTATCGGAAAAATGATCAATCATTTCTGGGAGATCCCGGAGGAAAAGATCCGGGAATTTATCCGCCGAAACAGTCTTGGAATTGCAGATGTGAAGGAGCTGTCTTCCATGGAGGAGGTATTTGGTGCCATTCTTTCGGGAAATGCAGTTTTCTTTCTGGATGGATACGACAAAGCAATGAAAATTTCCAGTAAAGGATATCCGGGGCTGGCTGTATC
Organism: Ruminococcus sp. AF20-12LB; assembly: GCF_003478985.1. NCBI lineage: Bacteria > Bacillati > Bacillota > Clostridia > Eubacteriales > Oscillospiraceae > Ruminococcus > Ruminococcus sp. AF20-12LB. Next base: position 35,593 of record NZ_QUGH01000007.1, read on the forward strand.
AGAGGTGAAAACGGAAAAGGTCCTCAGAGGCTCCAAGGAGGGGTTCTGTGACAGTGTAAAAACCAATGCGGCCCTTGTGAGAAAGCGGATCCGTGATACCAGGCTGAAGGTGGAGCAGAGCAGCATCGGTGTACGCTCCAATACGGTGGTACAGCTTCTTTATGTGGAGGATCTGGTCCATGAGGAGCTTCTGACTGCTGTGAAAGAGCGCCTGGAATCTTTTGCAGTGGACGGGATCCTGGACAGCGGGATGCTGGAACAGCTGACAGAAGAAGCATGGTATTCTCCCTTTCCTCAGTTTCAGACAACGGAGCGGCCGGATCGGGCTGCCCAGGAGCTGCTGAATGGAAAAGCAGTTCTGCTCTGTGACAATTCGCCGGTGGCACTGGTGGTTCCCGGAGCATTCAACAGTTTTATGGAAAGCAGTGAAGACTGGTACAATCGTTTTGAGATGGCATCCTTCCTGCGGGTGCTCCGGTATCTGGCCATGGCTGTGGCAACGCTGCTCCCCGGACTTTATCTGGCTGTGATCCGGTTTCATACACAGATCCTTCCGGCGAATCTGATCCTTTCCTTTGCACAGGCAAGAGAGGGCGTTCCATTTTCCAGTGTAGTGGAGCTGGTGTTCCTGGAACTGTCTTTTGAGTTGATACGGGAGGCTGGTGTGCGGATCCCGGGAGCTCTTGGAAATGCCATTGGGATCGTAGGAGGACTGATCATCGGACAGGCTGCGGTGGAAGCCAATCTTGTCAGCCCGGTGGTAGTGATCATCGTGGCACTGACAGCACTGGGATCACTGGCTATACCTAATGAGGAATTTGCTTCTGCATTCCGGCTTCTGAAGTACGTTTTTCTGTTTCTGGGAGGATTTCTAGGTATATTCGGAATCGTGTTGGGACTGTATCTCACCATGGCGCATCTGGCAGGACTTTTAAGCTTCGGTGTCCCATATCTGGTACCTTTTGTAGAGAAGAACAGTGAGGCGGAAACCGGTGGAAGGATTTTGCGACAGCCCTTCCGGAAGCGGAAATTCCGGCCGCTGTATGCCAGAAATGCCCAGAAACGCAGGCTTCGGACAAGGCCATGGAGCCGGAAAGGATAAAGGCTATGAGATTTGCGGAGAATAACAGGATTTCCCACAGACAGCTTTTTCGTCAGATCATACTGGTGTTTCCGGCGCCGTTTCTGCTGTGCCTGTTTAAGAATGGAGCGATGTTGGGCATCAGTGCCATGGCAGGGACAGCTGCTGCGGCCGTAGTGCTCTCTTTTTATGTAATCTGGCTGATACGTCTGACACCTGCATATGGGGAGCTTTTCAAAAGGACAGGAAGTTTTACTGTACGATTTATTGGCCTGTTCTTTTTGGTATATGTGATCGCAAGTTCGGCATTTCTTTCGGGCCTTCTGGGGGAGGTGATCCCGGAAAGTCTGATCAGCGGGATTTCCGGAAAATGGCTGTCTCTTCTTGCAGTTGCAGCCTGTAGTCTGGGAACGCATCGCGGAATGCAGAGAAGAGGGCGGATCGCTGAGGTGTCCGGAAGGATTTTTCTGGCAGGGATCCTTCTTCTGATGCTTTTATGTGCAGGGCAAGGAAAAACAGAGTACTTTATGGAAGTGATGAAAGATCCGGAAACAGGATTTACAGGAGAGCGATGGCTCCATGATTTGTATACACTTTTGTGTGCTTTTTCAGGAGCAGGACTTCTTCCCTTCGGGCTGGAGTATGCAAAAAAACAGGGAAGTGCCAGAAAACCTGTGATCCTGGCTTTTCTTACAGTTTGCGGGATCATTTTTGGAATGCAGCTCCTTCTTCCGGCAGTCTTTGGTGGTGCACGCCTTAAAAACGAGATCTGTCCGGTACTGCCTCTTCTGGAGGGTGCAGATCTTCCGGGAAACGTACTGGCGAGATTTGATGTGATATGGATGGGGTTTCTGGTATTCGGACTTTTGTTTTCTCTGGGAAGTTTGTTTCATTACGGAAATCAGATCGCGGAAAAAACCGGATTCGGGACCGGTCGGTACTGGATCCCGGCAGCAGGCTGGCTGCTTTCCCTGTATGAGAGAAACGGGATGGGGATCCGGGAGTATTATGGCTGGTATCTGGGGTACATCTTTGTGCCGTTTCTGATTGTGATACAGCTTTTTCTCAGTACGGAAAACCGGGGAAGACGGAAGAAAAAAGTAACTGTGGCAGGACTTGTCCTGGTCATCACTTTGACGGGATCAGGCTGTGCGGCAGTAGAACCGGAAAAAAGAGCTTATCCGCTGGCACTGGGGGCCGGTGTTTCAGAGAATGGCTTTGTGCTGAAATATGCAATGCCGGATATGAGTACAGCTACCGGACAGGAAAAACCGGACGAAGATCCGATTTCTGTGCTGACTCTTTCCGGCCGGGACTTTCAGGAGATCGAGGCAGTTTACAACCGGTCTCAGGAAAAATTTCTGGATCTGGGTCATCTTGAAGTGCTGATCCTGGATGAACAGATTCTGGAAGAGGGATCCCGGGAAGCACTGATCGGATATCTGAAGCAGGAAGAGCATATCGGAGAGGATGTCTACGTGTTCCGGACGGATATGCTGGGAGATGTTTTTCACTGGAAGGGAGCCCGGGAAAGCTCCATAGGGGAATACCTTCAGGGAATCCAGGAGAACCGCACATCCGGGCAGCAGAAGAAGGGTGTGACTCTGCGGGAGGTATATCATCAGTTCTGTCAGGATGGAACGCTGCCCTGGCTTCCGGAGATATGGGTGGAAGGTGAGCTTCTGGAAGTGGATTACGGCAGTAATGAATAGATGGGAGCCGGACTGTTAATAATACAGATGATGATCAGTACGATAAATCGTACAGTATATCTCTGGATAAGATCATCAGAAGATTTTTGACAGGAGGGCTTGCTCATGGAGCATATAAAAATGAAGAAGCATGTATTAAAAAAAGCAGGAGGGTTCCTTTTGCTCACGGCAGTGATCCTTGCAGGGAGTACCTGGGAGAGAAGAACTGCAGGTGATCGGCAGCCACAGTTTTATGCCTGGTGGGGAACGATCTACCCGGAATTCTGCTTTGAAAAAGCAGAGGACAACGGGGAAAATAAGCCGGTGAAGATATCCTTCTGGCTTGCGCAAGCCCTGGATTGGTGATACAATATTTCAACGGACCAATCACGTTCGATTAATTATTTCAGGAGATAAGATCAATGAATATAGACAGAAACGCACCGGTGGGTGTGTTTGATTCCGGTATCGGAGGACTGACAGTAGCCCGGGAGATCATGCGCAATCTCCCATCGGAAAAAATCGTATATTTCGGAGACACAGCCAGAGTTCCCTATGGAAGCAAATCCAGAGAAACAGTGATCCGTTATTCCCGCCAGATCATTCATTTTCTGCAGGAACAGAAGGTGAAGGCCATTGTGGTGGCCTGTAATACAGCCAGTGCATTTGCTCTGGATGCGGTGAAGGATGAACTGGATATCCCGATCCTTGGAGTGATCGAGGCTGGTGCCAAAGTTGCTGCCCAGGAAACCAGAAATAAACGGGTGGGCATTATCGGAACGGTGGGCACGGTAGGAAGCGGTATCCATGCCTCTTATCTGAAGGAACTGGATCCGGAGATCACCGTGATCGGAAAAGCGTGCCCGCTGTTTGTTCCGCTGGTAGAAGAGGGCTGGTATCATGATCCGGTCACCGAGGAAGTTGCCAGAAGATATCTGAAGGAGCTGCAGGAGCAGGAGATCGATACACTGATCCTCGGATGTACGCACTATCCTCTTTTAAGATCTACCATACGCAAGATCATGGGTGAGGAGGTCTGCCTTGTGAATCCTGCATATGAGACGGCGCTGGAGCTTAAAAAGTTACTCTCCAGACTGGATCTTGCCAGCAATGAGGTAGCACAGGAGGAATTCCCGTATCGCTTTTATGTAAGTGATCTTGCAGAGAAGTTTAAGGATTTTGCCAATTCCATCCTGCCGTATAACGTAGAAAAAACACAGAAGATCGATATCGAAAAATATTAAACAGATCTGTACATAAATGATAGGAGAAAAGAATGCAGAAAGAAGTTTTGATCCATGTAAGAGGGCTTCAGATGATGGATGCACAGGGGGATCAGGAACCTATAGAGATCATTGTTCCGGGACAGTATTATTTCCGCAATGGTTCTCATTACCTCAGATATGAGGAACTGCTGGATGAAACAGCAGAGCCCACCATCAATTACATAAAAGTATCCGGAAAGGGTCTGGAAGTCAGCAAGAAGGGACTGGTCAATGTACACATGGTATTTGAACAGGGCAAAAAAAACATGACCTATTATACTACCCCTTACGGAACACTTCAGATGGGAATCTCAGCTACGAATCTGGAGCTGACGGAAAGCGAAGAGAACCTTCAGATCAAAGCAGATTATGCGCTGGATATGAATGAAGAACATGTGGCAGACTGCTATCTGGCGATCCAGGTACAGCCAAGAGACTGCAAGGATTTTGTTTTATAGATCCTGCAGAAAATAAAAGATATATAATTACACTACATAAGAACAGCCGCCATGCATCAGGGGAATTCCTGAAAGCATGGCGGCTGTTTTGGATTCTGATCATTTACGGAATCTTGCGAGGAAGCCTTTTTTCTTCTTCTGTGGTGCTTCGAGAGAACCACGGATTCCTTTTACGCCAACGATGTAAAGGCCGCTGACTTCAGCTTTGATCTCTTTTTTGACCGGGATCAGATCAAAAACTTTTTCATCTGCAATAAGGATGTTGATCTTCGGACCAACTTTGGCTTTTACGATCGGAAGCTTGGACCGGCGCATAAGCTTAGGTGTCTGGTCGATGACCATCTGTGGAAGTCCGGAATCTTTCAGCGGCATCCGTTTTTTATCGATGACCAGCATGGAAACTGTCTGTTTGTTAGCCTGGATCTGAGCCTGCTGTTCGTCCTGTTTTTTCTGAGCTTTTTTTCCGAAGAAATAGAGTGCGATCACTGCTGCGATCAGAATAACGAGGATGACCAGAAGAACGATGGTAACTGTACTCATTTGAGAATCCCCCTGTATATATATTTGTTTCGCAATCGGTTACATTACGCAAACAACATTTTAGCATTGTTTCATCAAAAAGGCAATTAAAAAAGTGAAAAAGACAGGTGGAACGGTGGAAATTTCAGCAGTTACCAGTTATAATGATTACGATGCAGTTCATCTGTGTATGCTGCAGAGAATACAGGACATAACTATCTTTGAGCTAACATATGTAATGGATAAACCAGAGATGGAGGAAATATTATATGAAAGAGAAAAAGCCCGGGGGAACCCGACCGGAAATGGGGACTCCTGAGTACGAAGAATGGCGGAAAGAGGTATTGAAACGCCGCAGAAAGCGCCAGCTGAAGGAACGCAGAAAGCGTCTGGCCATCATAACAGCGGCAATGATCGTCGCAGTCGGGGCATCAGTAGGAGTCGGTGCGCTGAAGGGCAGAAGTGAGAAGGCTTCAAAAGAGAAGACGGTTTCTTCTGACAAACAGAAAGAACAGACCGTTTCCGGAGAAAAAGCTTTAGAAGCAGGTACTAAAAATACAGAGACCGCTTCCAAAGATACTCTCGCAGAGGCAGAGCTTCTGGCCAGTCAATATAACTATGACAAAGCTATCGATCTTCTGAAAAAGGCTCCGTCCTATGATTCTGATAAGAAGATGCAGGCAGCTGCAAAAAAATACGAAGACATAAAAGCAACCTGTACGGCATGGCCCCTTGAAAAGGTGACACATGTCTTTTATCATATTCTGATCAAGGATCCATCCAAAGCGTTTGACGGAGACTACAAAGAAGCAGATTATAATCAGGTCATGACAACCATTGATGAGTTTAACAAGATCACGCAGACCATGTATGACAAGGGCTATGTGATGGTAAGCATCAAGGACATGGCAAAGGCAGACGACAACGGGAATATCACAGAGGGAGAGATTCTTCTTCCGCCTGGGAAAACGCCGTTTGTCCTCTCACAGGATGATGTATGCTATTATCATTACATGGACGGTGACGGCTATGCCACGAAGCTGATCGTGGATGATAAAGGAAAGATCCGCAATGAATATGTGGAAGATGACGGAAGTGTCTCCGTGGGAGATTATGACATGGTTCCGCTGATCGACCGTTTTGTGGAAAAGCATCCGGATTTCTCATACCGCGGTGCAAAAGGAATCCTGGCACTTACCGGATACAACGGGATCCTGGGATACCGGACCGACGAAAGCTATGAGACCCGTCCGGCAGATCTGGATGAAAATAAAGTACAGTGGCTGGATGCACATCCGGATTTCAGCCTGGAAAAAGAACGGGCAGCCGCAAAAAAGGTTGCCGATGCCATGAAGGCAGAAGGCTGGGAATTTGCGAGCCATACCTGGGGACATCAGAATGTGGGACAGGTCACACTGGAGAAGCTTCAGGCAGATACCGAACGTTTCAAGAAAAATGTAGATCCGCTGATCGGGGGAACGGATGTTATCATTTTTGCTTTTGGAACCGACATTACCAATGACCAGGAGTATTCCGGGGATAAATTCGAATATCTGAAGGGGCAGGGATATAATTATTACTGCAACGTGGATTCCAGCCAGTATTATGTACAGATCCGGGATCGGTACTTCCGTCAGGGAAGACGGAATCTGGATGGATACCGTATGTATTATAACCCGGAACTGTTATCCGATCTTTTTGACGTAAAAGATGTTTTTGATCCGGCAAGACCGACACCGGTACCGCCGATGTAACGGTCATATCCGGAGATACGAGGGGACTTTTAGAAAGGGGCATATATATTATTATGAAGAAAAAAATTGCAGGTGTACTGACAACAGTGCTTGCGGCGTCACTTCTTGTGGGCGGAAACCATCCGGTCACTGTTCAGGTGGACAATATGATCTCCGGGACACAGGATGACGAGGATACACAGTCTGATGAAGCGGAAGCAGAAGCTGCAGAAGCCGAAGAAGAACAGTCCGAAGAAGCCAAAGTAGCAGCGGACCCGGAGGACCAGCCGGCAGCTACCGAGACACCGAAGGAAGAAAAAAAGGCAGAAAAAGAAACACAGAAAAGGGAAGCTGCCGAGAACAGCTCCGACAGTACTTCCTCAGACGAAAAAACACTTCTCAAAAAAGCCAAAAAACTGGCACAGCAGTATGATTACACCGGCGCGATCTCCGTGTTGAAAAACAACTGGAAATTTGCCACTAGTGACAAGATGCAGGAAGCAGCAGCAGCCTACATGAAAAAAAGAGATGCCTGTGTGGAATATCCACTTGAGAATATCACCCATGTATTTTTTCATTCCCTGATCGTGAATACCTCACTGGCCTTTGACGGAGATTCCGATGAGGCCGGATATAATCAGATGATGACCACAGTCAGTGAGTTCAAAAAAATGCTCCAGATCATGTATGATAAGGGTTACGTACTGGTGAGTCCTCATGATATGGCTGTGATCAATGATGACGGAACCATGAGCAGGGGAAAGATCATGCTGCCGGAAGGCAAGATTCCTTTTGTTCTTTCAGAGGATGACGTCAGCTACTATCATTATATGGACGGAGACGGATTTGCCACAAAGCTGGTGATCGACGACAACGGAGATATCAAATGCGAGTATAAGAAGGCAGACGGTACAGTTGTGACCGGAGATTACGATGTGGTGCCGATCCTGGATTCCTTTATCAAAGAACATCCGGATTTTTCCTATCATGGAAGAAAGGGTATCCTGGCAATGACCGGTTATAATGGTGTTCTGGGCTACCGTACAGATGGGGCATATAAGACCAAGAAGAATCTTCAGGATGACCAGAAGGCTTTTCTCAAGGCCAATCCGGATTTTGACTATGATAAAGAAGTAAAAGCAGCCAAAAAAGTGGCGAAGGCCATGAAAAAGGACGGGTGGGAATTTGCAAGCCATACCTGGGGTCACAGAAACGCTACAAGCTCCACAGCAGCGGAGTTGAAGACCGATAATAAAAAATGGGAAAAATATGTGGCACCCATCCTCGGAAAAACCGATATGATCATTTTTGCCTTTGGTGCGGATATCGGCGATTGGGAAGGATACACCTCGGATAATGAGAAGTATGAGTATTACAAAAGCCGTGGCTACCGCTATTTCTGCAATGTAGATTCCAGTCAGTATTTTGTGCAGATCACAAGTGAATATTTCCGTCAGGGAAGACGGAATCTGGATGGATACAGAATGTATTACAATCCGGATATGCTCAGTGACCTGTTTGATGTATCGGAGGTGTGGGATTCTTCCAGACCGACACCGGTACCGGAAATGTAAGACAGCAAACACACTTTACAAATCTGTATAAAAAAAGATTATAATCGAACCGACAGTACTTGATGAAGGGAGTAGGTTATGAAGAAAAAAGCATATCTCATGGTTCTTGCACTGTGTGCGGCACTGGCGATCACTGCATGTGGCACATCAACAGACCAGAAAGATGACAAAAAACCTGCAGCAGAAGCGCAGGATACAACAGATAAAGAAGATTCCGGATCTGCAGATTCCAAAGAGTCAGAAGAAACGGATTCCAATAAAGACAGCGAAGAGGCAGCCTCCGGAGATACAAGGCTTGTTTCCGTGGATGATGTGAGCAAATATGTGACCATCGGAGAATATAAGGGACTGACTCTTGATAACACAGTAGAAGCCGTAACCGATGATATGGTTGACGGAAGGATCAAGGAAGAGCTTCAGAACAAGGCTGAGGAAGTAACGGAAGGCAGTGTTCAGAACGGAGATGTGGTTACCATTAATTATGTGGGAACCAAAGACGGAGTGGCTTTTGACGGCGGTACTGCAAATAATTATGAGCTGACCATAGGCTCCGGAACGTTTATCGACGGATTTGAGGACGGGATCATCGGAATGAAAAAAGGTGAGACCAAGAATCTCGATCTGACTTTCCCGAAGGAATACTCTTCGGAAGAGCTGGCCGGACAGGAAGTGGTATTTAAGGTCACTCTGCAGAGCTTTAAGCGTGCACCTGAGCTTACCGATATCTGGGTAGCCAAGAATACAGACTGCAAGAGTGTGGATGATTACAAGAAGGAAATCCGTACCACACTGGAGGATGAAGCGAAGACAAGTGCACAGAACACATTGCGTGAAACTGCATGGAACACAGTGCTCTCAGCATCTGAAGTGAAGGAATATCCACAGGAGGATCTGGATACAGCCAAGACAGAGTTTCGCAGTCTGTATGAGAATTATGCAAAACAGGGTGATATGACGCTGGAGGATTTTGTAAAAGCTCAGGGAATCTCCATGGATGATTTTGAGGAGCAGAGCGGTCAGTATGCGGAGTTTAAAGTAAAGCAGAACCTGATCGTACAGGGAATCATGGATGCGGAGAATATGACACTTGAAGATAAAAAATCTCTCAGTATCCAGGATGAACTGATCAAAGCATACAGTGTGAAGGATCTGGCTGCGCTGGTAGATAAATACGGACAGGCAGCCGTGGATGAATCCATCGGACTTCTCAGAGTGGAAGATTTTATCCTGGACAATGCAACAGTTGAGGAGAAGGTTTCTGCCGGTGATACCCAGGGAGTAAACGGAGATGATCCTTCCTCGGACGGAAGCAGTGCGGAAGGTACCGTGGATGAAGAGCTGGAAGCGGCAGAGGCTACAGATATGGTGCCGGAAGACGGCGAGGCGGATCAGGATGCAGCGGGTCAGGAGTGATCTGACAGTATCAGCAGCTAAAAAAGTGTGGTGCCCGGAATGTGTTTCGGGTACCATTTTTTTTACATGTGCATCGCGAAGTGTATTACTGAGAACGGAGTGAACAGTAACAAATTAAGAGATTCTTTCGGGAATTTCCATTGTATTTAAGCGTTAAATGCGGTATGATTAAAGACAGACATTAAATATCAAAGAAAGATATGAGTATATAAACGGGGATGTAAAAAATGGACAAAAGAGTTTTGCGTGAGAGGATGCGCAGAAAACAGCAGCAGTTAAGACGGCGGCGGATGATGAAGCGGATAACCTGTGTAGTTGCGGCGATTCTTCTGCTGGTTTTTGTTGTTCGAGGGGTAATTCTTCCCATCGTCAACCATGCAGGCGGCGGAAGCAATAAGGATGCGGAGACAGTAAATGTCCAGGCAAATACCGCCGGAGTTTCCACAGACAGCAGTACGAAGGACGGTACGGCATCGACGGATACGGCTGCTTCGGATACAGACAGCGCGGATTCCGGTACGGATGCAACGGTGATGCCGGTAAAGGGCAGTGCAGCAGGCGAAAGGCTTTCTGTTATGACTCCGGGATGGCATGAGGATTCTACAGGAAAGTGGTATCAGAATCCAGATGGTACATATTATGTAAATGGTTTTGCGGATATTGACGGAACAACATACAGCTTTGATAAAAAGGGATACATGCAGACCGGATGGGTGGAGAAAGGTGTGAAGGACTATTATTTTAATGAGGATGGCTCTTATGATCCTTCCAAGAAGCGCCCGATGATCGCTCTGACCTTTGATGATGGTCCTGGAGAGTATACAGAGACACTTCTTGATACTGTTGAGAAATACAATATCCATGTTACGTTCTTTATGCTGGGACAGAATGTGGAGGGCCGTGAATCTACCATACAGCGAATGGTAAAGCTTGGCTGCGAGATCGGTAACCATACTTGGGATCATCCGGAACAGACGCTGCCGAATATGGATCTGGATTCTGTTATGCAGGAGTTCCAGAAGACGGATGATGCACTGGTAAAAGCCTGTGGGCAGGCATCAACGGTATGTCGTGCACCGTATGGCGCGATCACAGATGAGCAGATGAGTGCAGTTGGCAAGCCTTTCTTCATGTGGTCTACGGATTCTCTGGACTGGAAGCTGATGGATGCGGATGCAGATTATAATCAGATCATGAATGATTCTTCCTTGGGAGATGGTTCTATCATCCTGATGCATGATATTCATGAACCATCTGTGAAGTGTGCCACAGAGAAGCTGATCCCGGCACTGATCGACCAGGGATATAAGCTTGTAACAGTCAGCGAGCTTGCAGAAGCGAAGGATGTTACGTTACAGAGTGCTTCCTATTCTGACTTCTGGGACAGCTCTCTTCAGGCTGGTCGTGTTGCTGGATATGCAGGAAATTCCAGCGATTCAGAGGATTCCTCTGAGGATGGCTCCGATGGAAGTGATTCTTCTGACGGATCTGATGTCAGTGACGGATCTTCCGATGAAGGGGACTATTCCGATGGTTCTGACGAAAGTGATTATTCGGATGGATCTTCCGATGATGGAAGCTATGATGATGGTTCCTACGACGAATCTTATGACGATGGAAGCGAAGAATATTAAAAAATGACAGGAGAGACCTGAATGACAAAATGTGCGTCATTCAGGTCTCTTTTTTGACTTTATCTGACACTGTCGGATAATAGACACATATTAGCCGGAGAGGGTTTTTCCTTGACTGAAAATATGGGGATTGGTATAATTATAGAATAAAAACTCCACTTAAAATTGGGGAATGGACGGTGGCAGAACTATAAAGGGAGGTACCTGAAAATGGGAAAGAAATTACAATTTACGGAGCTTGACCAGTATCTGTTTGGTCAGGGCACGAATTATGATATTTACAGGAAGCTGGGAGCACATCCGGACACGCAGAACCGGAAAAAAGGGGTTTATTTTGCAGTGTGGGCACCTAATGCACAGGCGGTTTCTGTTATAGGTGAATTCAACGAATGGGATACGGAGAAGAATCCCATGAAAAAAGTTGGACCCATTGGCGTTTATGAGACATTTGTACCGGGAGCGAAGATCGGACAGCTGTATAAATTTTACATTACAGGTGCACATGGTGAGGAGCTTTACAAGGCAGATCCATATGCCAATGCCGCTGAAATGCGTCCCGGAACAGCCTCTCGTATTACAGATATCACCAACTATAAATGGAAAGATGATACCTGGATGAAAAATCGCGAGAACTTTGATCCGGACACAAGTGCCATGTCTATCTATGAGGTGCATCCGGGTTCCTGGATGAAGCATCCGCAGACAGCAGAGGATGAGGATGGTTTCTATTCCTACAGAGAACTGGCGCCGAAGCTTGCACAGTATGTCAAAAAAATGGGATACACCCATGTGGAGCTTATGGGTATCGCAGAGCATCCTTTTGACGGTTCCTGGGGCTATCAGGTAACCGGCTATTACGCACCGACTTCCCGCTACGGAACACCGCAGGATTTCAAATATCTGGTGGATTATCTTCACCGTCAGAAAATCGGTATCATTCTTGACTGGGTACCGGCACATTTTCCGAAGGATGCACACGGACTGGTTAACTTTGACGGAACTGCTGTATATGAGCATGCAGATCCGAGACAGGGTGAGCATCCGGATTGGGGAACCAAGATCTACAATTACGGACGTCCGGAGGTGAAGAATTTCCTGATCGCAAACGCTCTTTACTGGGTAGAGGAATGCCACGTTGATGGTCTTCGTGTAGATGCGGTTGCATCCATGCTCTACCTGGATTACGGTAAGAAAGACGGTGAGTGGATCGCCAATAAATACGGCGGAAACAAGAATCTGGAGGCTATTGAATTTTTTAAGCATCTGAATACCGTTGTTCTCGGAAGAAATCATGGAACTGTCATGATCGCAGAGGAATCTACCGCATGGCCGATGGTAACAGGTAAGGCAGAAGACGACGGGCTTGGATTCTCTCTGAAGTGGAATATGGGCTGGATGAACGACTTCCTGGAATACATGAAGCTAGATCCATATTTCCGTAAATTTAATCATAATAAGATGACATTTTCTATGACTTATGCATACAGTGAGAAATATGTTCTGGTTCTGTCTCATGATGAGGTAGTACATCTGAAGTGTTCTATGCTGGAGAAGATGCCAGGAGAGCTGGATGATAAATTCAAGAACCTGAAGGCCGGATATACTTTTATGTTCGGGCATCCGGGTAAGAAGCTTCTGTTTATGGGACAGGATTTCGGACAGCTGCGTGAGTGGAGTGAGGCCAGAGAGCTTGACTGGTATCTTCTTGGCGAGGAAAATCATCAGAAGCTGCAGCAGTATGTCAGTGATCTTCTGCATATCTACCGCAAATATCCGGCACTTTACGGTGCAGATAATGATCCATCTGCATTTGAGTGGATCAATGCCAACGATGGCGACAGAAGTATCTTCAGCTTTGTGAGAAAATCTCCTACAAGACGTAATAATATCCTGATAGTATGCAACTTTACACCGGTAGCACGTCCGGATTACCGTGTAGGCGTTCCGAAGAAAAAACAGTACAAGCTGATCATGGATGAGCAGGGGCTTCTTCCGAAGGGCAAGGTATTTAAAGCCGAAAAGAAAAATTGTGACAACCGGGAATTTTCTTTTGCATATCCGTTGGAAGCTTATGGAGTTGGTATATTTACATACTGATATTCTGTATAGCGAAATCTTTGAAAGAAAATATAAAAGATAAAATAAAAATACCGGAGATCTGTGTACCTTTGAAGTGTTGGCTTCAGAGGTGCCGGATCTCCGGTATTTTATGGATCGGGGTATAAACTGGTTACGAGTTATCGCTATTCTTCGCTATCATCGTAGGAACCATCATCGTAGGAACCGTCGTCGTAGGAACCGTCGTCGTAGGAACCATCGTCGTAGGAACTATCGTCGTAGGAACCATCATCGTAGGAATCGTCGTCAGAATAACTGTCGTCGTAGGAACCGTCATCCGAGGAGTCGTCTGTGCTGCCTGAGTTATTATCAGCAGAGTTAAAGTCTTCGGAAGTGATGTCAATGCCTTTATCTGCGTAATATTTTTCTGCTGTGATGGAGTCGGTATCTTCTACGACATTTCCGGATGCATCGATCATGTTCAGGTCTGTGTCAATAGTCACATCCAGGAGGTTGGTCCCTGTGGATGGAGTGACATTCATGGACATGATCTCGTTGAACTTCTTTTTCAGGTTGTCAAGAGTGAATACACCGGAACCAATGTATGACTGTACACCGTTCTGAGATGCAAGTTCTTCTGTGTAATCGGAAAGCATATATGGTCCGAATTCACCGGCATCGCTGTTGTAATGCATGACCAGAGGTTCCACTGTAGGGGTCAGGATCTCAATTGAGGTCTTGCCGTCCTGTACGGTTTTCTGAATGGTGAATTTTGCCATTCCGCCGAGAAGTTCTTCCAGCTTCTGCTGGGTGGATACGAAATTTCCCAGAGAGTAGAAGACTACAGTTTCATTGCCTTTGTCATCAGTAAGGCGGCCATATGGCTGGAGTACATGTGGATGTCCGCCGATGATGACATTTACGCCCTGCTCCATAAGGTAGGCTGCCCACTGTTTTTCGTATTCGTTTGGCATGGTTTCGTCTTCGGTACCCCAGTGTGCTACAAAGATGATGCAGTCGGCCTGCTGTTTTGCTTTCTGGATCATGGCTGTGATCTTGTCTTTGCGGATCATGTCGATCATGTAGTCTTTTCCTTCAATGCCGCCTACGTTTGTGCCGTAGGTGTAATCCAGAAATGCGATCTTGATACCGTTTACTTCACGGATCTTGACGGTGTCGGCATCTTCCTGGGAGTCGTGGATCCCCAGAAGTGTGACATCCGGATATTTGGTTTTCCAGAAGTTCAGTGTGTCTGTGAGGAAGCCTTCTCCGAAGTCATCGATGTGGTTGTTGGCAGATTCTACTACGTTGAATCCTGCTTTTATAATGGCGTCTCCTACTTCTGTGGGTGTTGCAAAGGATGGGTAGGAGCTTACGCTGTCATGGTCGGTTGTGAAGACGGTTTCCTGATCGATCATTTTGATGTCTGCGTCCTTGATGGCGTCCTGGATGTGGGTGTAGATCTTGTCGTAGTTCCAGTTGCCGTCAGAGGATGCTCCTGCGTCGATGAGACTCTGGTGATAGAGGTTGTCGCCTACTGCGATGACGGAGGCAGTGGTAGTTTCGGCAGTGGTGTCGGCTGCTTCCTGATCGGCCTTGGCTTTGACTGCCGCGGCTTTTTTCTGGGCGTCTATGGCTGGTTTGCGGATGAGGCGGTAGTCCAGTTGATTGAAGAAGAGGACCAGGATCGCAAGGACGATGACGGATGCCATAAGACTTACACGGGCATTGCTGCGTTCGCGGAAGTTAAGGGGGATGTTGTCCTTGGGGTTGCGCCGGGGTTTTCTGAGGGAATCCGGGGTGGAGCTTTTTTTGAAGACTCCTTTGAGGGAGTCGGGGATTTTGATGTTGGGTGGAAATTTCATTTATGTTTTACCTTGTCTTTCTTTGGATTTTGAATGCGATTGATTGGTGATTGTTCGCTTTGTTATTTTTGATTTTTGTTGTGTGGTTGTATTATAGCAGATTTTTATTTTTGTGGGAAGAGGGTGGTGGGGGTGAACGTACGCCCGAGTCGGGGATGCTGTCTGGTCTGCGGCTTCGTCGGGGGCTGGCTTCTAGGCTGCCGGGAATCTGCTAAAAGCGTTTTCCAAAAGTCCGAACTCGCGTCTTGCAGCCGCTCAGACAGCGGACTTTTGAAAAACAACGCAGATTTCCGCCAGCCAAGAATCAGCTCCCCTCCTGCAGAGGCAGACCAGACAGCATCCCCGGCTCGGGCTGTGAGGTTCAAGGCGGTAGGGATAGGGTGGCTGGGCGGGAGTTGGATGAGCCGTCAGCGCTGCGCTGGACGGCGTGGAGGAAAGGCTGAGTTTCCTTGTGGTTTGATGGGAAGGGGGTGGGCCGAGGCGCTTCGCTGTCGGCTGGGAGTGTGTCGAGGCGCTTCGTTGTCGACTGGGAGTGTGTCGAATTGTGGTGGAATTTTTGGATGGGTTTTGCGTGATTTTTTCTCTGGTGTATGGTATGGTTGGTATATCTTATAAGATCTTTTGTCTGTATGGACATTCTTGGAGCTTCGGGTTCTGAAGCGTTTTCCATTTTTTTGTTACTGTGAAGGTTCTGAAAATCCGTTTTATGGGGTTTTTATGTTTTCTTTGTATGGTATAATTTATATATCAGTAGGAGTGTTAATGAATAACAATACTATATTTGACGATGTTTTCCGGACAATGGTGGAGAAGATGACTTACCTGCTCGTTCCGCTTATCAACGAGGTGTTTCATACCTCATATCCGAAGGATGTGAAGATCGTGCATCTTCGGAATGAGCATCAGCTGGAGGACGGGGAACTGATCACGGATGCCAAGCTTTTGATCGGGGATAAGGTGTATCATATTGAGTGTCAGAGTACGGATGATACTACGATGGCGATCCGAATGTTTGAGTATGATTTTGCGATTGCTTTGGAGAGTAGGCGGAGAGTAGGACGGAAGTTTTATGTGGAGTTTCCGAGATCATGTGTAATTTATTTAAGATCTACGAAGAATACGCCGGATGTTGAGGAAGTGGAGCTGCTGCTTCCGGATGGGCAGGTGTGTGTATATCGTGTTCCGACGGTAAAGGTGGAGCGTTATACAAAGGATAGCATTTTTGAGAAGAATTTACTGATGTTACTTCCGTTTTATGTAATGAGATACGAGGAGTCGGCGCATATAATAGGTGAGGATTCTGAGAAACTACGAAGATTATTGAAAACCTGTGCGTCGCATTCTCGTTACTTCAGTGATGAGTTAGGCGCACTATTTTTTGAGAATAAGCAGAACAAATGTTTGTAAATTCTATTTGCATATGGTATAATAAAAACATGGATAAAAATATGTTTAATATCAATAACAATGAACTTTCATATGGTAGAGGATATGTGTATTCCCTGCAGTACCATCTGGTATGGTGTACAAAATATCGGAAAAAAGTTTTAAAAGATGGTATTGATGCAGAATGCAAAGAAATGCTCTGTGACCTTGCAGAAGAATATAAATTTCAGATTCTGGCAATGGAGGTTATGCCGGATCATATCCATCTGCTTGTAGATTGCAGACCACAGTTTTATATCTCGGATATGATCAAGATCATGAAGGGGAACATTGCCAGGCAGATGTTTCTTGTGCATCCAGAACTGAAGAAGGAGCTTTGGGGAGGGCATCTGTGGAATCCATCTTATTGTGCAGTGACGGTAAGTGACAGGAGCAGGGAACAGGTATGTTCTTACATCGAAGGGCAAAAAGAAAAACAGTAATCTGAATGAACACGTTTTTATATTTGTAAGAAAGAGGAGAAAAGATGAGGACAGTATCCAGTTATGGCGTAGGATTGCGAAAACAGAATATTCCGATCCGCCAGACACTGGATATTTATCGCACTGCGGTCAGCTGCCTGACGGAGATCTATGCGCAGATATGGGATGAACTGGCAGTGATCACGGAACCTAAAAAACGTTTCAATACGGCAGAACATCTGGTGCATACCACTAAAAAGAACCAGGCAAAGTTTGCTTTTGACCTTCGTTTTCCAAAGATGCCTTCTTATCTCAGAAGGGCAGCTATCCAGCATGCCCTGGGAAGCGTATCATCATATAAGACAAGGCTGGAACTGTGGGAAAAAACGGATCAGAAAGGCGGCAGGCCGAAGCTGGGGTGTGGTGATCATGCTATGCCGGTATTTTATCGTGATGTGATGTACCGTGAGGATACAGAAGAAAAAGATAGAGCGTACTTGAAACTTTTTGACGGTCATGACTGGAAATGGTTCCGGGTCAGCTTCAGCCATACAGATATGGAATATCTCAGAAAGAACTGGGCAGGAAAAAAAGCTGCAGCTCCCGTGCTGGAAAAAAGGCATCGTAAATATTTACTGCGTTTTTCTTATACAGAAGAGGTGCAGCTTACAAAGGCACCTGCAAAAGAACAGATCATCTGCAGTGTGGATTTAGGGCTCAATACGGATGCAGTCTGTACCATTATGCGGTCAGATGGAACTGTCCTGGGAAGAAAGTTTATCAATCTTTCCAGTGAAAAAGACCGGATGTACCGTGTGCTGGGACGGATAAGCAGGTTCCAACGGGAGCATGGCTCTGCACAGGTGAAAAGCAGATGGGCTTATGCGAAGCGTCTTAACACAGAACTCGGAAGAAAGATCGCCGGAGCAGTCACAGGATATGCGGAAGAAAACCATGCGGATGTGATCGTGTTTGAGTATCTGGAAACAAAAGGAAAGATATCCGGAAGAAAGAAACAGAAGCTGCATCTGTGGAGAAAAAGGGATATCCAGAAAAGATGTGAACATCAGGCGCATCGTAGAGGGATGCGGATATCCAGGATCTGTGCGTGGAATACCAGCAGGCTTGCCTATGATGGGTCAGGAACAGTTGTCCGTGATCCGGGCAATCACAGTTTATGTACATTCCAGAATGGAAAAAGATATAACTGTGATCTTTCGGCGTCTTATAATATTGGAGCAAGATATTTTATCCGGGAACTCTTAAAACCCCTTCCGGCAACGGAAAGGTCTTTGCTGGAGGCAAAAGTCCCTTCAGTAAAGCGTAGGATCTCATGTGTATATGCGGACTTAAGAGAACTATTTTCAGAAATGGAACTCTTAAGAGTAGCATAAACACAGGCAGATATACAGCGGATTACCTGCAGTGTGGGAACTTGCCATATCTGGCATGGAAAAAGCGCATGACTGTGCATATCCTAAGCTACAGGCGTATCCGCCGATATTTAGCCTTGTCGCTTAAAGCGACTGAGGAGCATGTGACTTTAGTCGTGTGAGATCCACTAGATTAATTGTAAGGATATCAGATTACATGATCAATCGTTTGATCGCGGATGGTCGAATGGATGAGATTGGGAAAATCATAGACAGTGCGGAGGCTTGCAGGGAGTTGTATAAAGAGTATGGTTTGTGAGAAATAAAGAGGATATTTTGTTACTGGTGACAAATGTCAGATTTTTACAGAAGAGAGGATATAAACATGGGTGTTTACAGGCGTAAGGCACAGTATCATGAGACAGATCAGATGGGGATCATCCATCATTCCAATTATGTGAAATGGATGGAAGAGGCCCGGATCGATTTCATGAAGGAGTTGGGCTTTGGTTATGGTGAGGTGGAGAAGCGGGGGATTGTTTCTCCGGTTGCAGAGGTTTCAGTTTCTTATAAGAAGCCGGTGCTTTTTGATGATGTAGTGGAGATTTCAGTTTCGGTGAAGAAGTACAGTGGTGTGGTTCTGGAGCTGGCTTATGAGTTTTTTAATGTGACCAGAAGTGAGGTTTGTACAGAGGCTTCCTCGAAGCATTGTTTTACCAGGAATGGGGAGCTGGTTTCTCTGAAAAAAGAGATTCCGGAACTGGATGTGCTGTTCAGAAGCTGTGTGAAGGGGGATTGAGTCTGATGGAAGTTGTGGAGATGCTTGATAATCTGAAGGAAAAGGCCCGCAGGGACCCGGCGCTTCGGGAGATGTTGCTTGCTACCCGCAGGGAGAAAGCGCCGCTGGCTGCTTTCTGTAAGAAGTGCCGGGAGCTTGGGGTTCCGGTTTATGAGATGGATCTGATCGCAGCTGGTGAGGAATTTTATGCAGCGATGAAGAGGAGTACCAATGGCGGCGGAGAGAATTCTCCGATGCTTGAGGGTGAGGATGATTTTTATGAACTGTTTTTTGCTGGGTTGGAGTGAAAAAACAGTTTCAAAATTCCGCATCAATATACTTCTCCAGCACCGGGAACTGTACACCACCGATCTTCAGTACCTGGCTGTGGAAAGCTTTCAGATCAAAGTCCTGGCCAAGGCGGTTCTGTTCGGAAGTGCGTAAGTCCAGAAGGCTTAAGTAGCCCCAGTAGTATTTCAGATAATTTCCTGGGGTTTCCAGGATATACTGGTAGATCTCGGAGACAACGGCGCTGTCTTCGATACCAAAGGCTTTCAGAAAGCTGGCGGCTTCGGCCTGAGTCCAGCCGTTGTAATGGATCTCAATGTCCAGAAGGGAGTACATGCATAAATTGATGCTTCGGTTCAGCCAGGAGATCCTGGCAAGCTCTGTGGCAGAAGGATCCTGAATATAATCGGCGGCGTACTGGTAGGCATAGGGTTCGATGTAGGTGGCCCATCCTTCTGCAAAGCCGGAGGTGCAGAGAAGATTTCGGATGTTGGAGGATTTTTGGCGTTGGAAGGTGACAGTCTGGTAAAGATGCCCCGGGAATCCTTCATGTGCCAGTGTGGTAAAAAGCTCCAGACCCTGGTAGCTGGCAGCCGGATTTATGTAGATCACATTGGGGGTTCCGGTATCCATAGGTGGGGTGAGATAAAAGGCGGGGCTTAGATATTCTTTCATGGAATCGTGGACTGTGCGGAGCTCAAAGGTGACATCTGTGAGAGGTGGGAAGTCTGTTTGGATCTTCTGCTGCAAGGCATTCAGCATCTGGGCAGGCTTTATTTCTCTGAAAGTGATTCCCCGGCTGAGAGTAGTCAGAAGCTCCGGGTTTTGTCGAAGTATGGTTCCTGCGATGCCGATCTCGTCGGAAAGCTGTCTGGAGAGTCGTTTTTCCATTTGCTTTACAGGAACGTAAGAGCCGGTCTGACTCTGAAGAAGATAGAGATAGTAGGCTTTTCCTCCCTTGAAATAAGTCAGGCCACGAGTGTTTTTTCCTGTGCCACGCAAAGCTTCCAGACCGGTCATAAGTTCCTGATAGGCTGGGATGACTTCTGTTTTCATAAGATTTTGGTGGGCCAGGAGCAGAGCGTTCTGCTCTGAGGAAGGAAGTTTTCCATATTCGGATAGCTTTTTCTGGAAAATTTCCAGCATATAATTGTTGTCGGGATTCTGGATAAAAGAACTGCATTGTGCCAGGATCCGGTCCAGTGTGGTGTCACTCATAAAAAAACCAGCTTCGGATTTCTTTTTCTCAAATTCCAGGATGCTCCGAAAGTATGGGCGGATGGTGGTAAGAAGAGTGAGATAGTCGGTGATATCACGATCTTCATAAAAGGCATATTCCGCCAGAAGAACCGGAAGCTGAGCTTGAATACCAAGACTTGGGCCAAGAGGCTCCTGAAGCAGATAATTGTCGCCCAGGGATTTTTCTGTGTGGTAATAGAGGAGCATGGAGTCCAGCGTCAGCTGATTTTCCGTGGAAAGGCGGCTGTAGCGGAAGGATTTCAGCTTTTTTTCGTACTGGCTGCAGATCTGGTATGTATTTTTCATATCTGTGGGGACAGTGCCAAGAGAAGCTTTTTTTCGCCGGATACCCTGTTTTTCCGGATGTGCCAGGGTATAATGGAGAGTAAGGGTGCTGCCGGAAACTTCATTTTGAAAAACTTTTCCGGAAAAGGCTTCGAATTTTCCGTTTTCTGTGATCCCGTGAACGGAAAAATAACCGGCAGTAAGGCCGGTGAGAAGTGCCAGGATAAGAAGCAGAGTGATGAAAATAGGAGATTTATTTTTCCTGATTTTAAGAGACATACGACAGTCTTTCGTTACTGTTTACAGACATATGCCATGTGGAGAGTGCTGATGGTCTCGAAGCAAACAGTAACGTCCTTTCAGAGTGGCGCTTTGTTCTATCATATTGGAAAATTACGGAATCTATGATATTATGTGAGCGGAAATATACAAAAATGGAGAAATAACATGAGTGATATTTATGATCTTGCAATTTTAGGCGGAGGTCCGGCAGGGATCACGGCAGCGATCTATGCGTCCAGGGCCAGGTTAAATACCATATGGATCGATAAAAACTTTGCACCGGGCGGTCAGGTCACAGCTACCTATGCGGTGGATAATTATCCGGGAATGCCGGGGATATCGGGCATGGATCTCGGAGAAGCCTTTGGGGCACATGCCCGGAAGCTGGGATTGGAACCGCAGCGAGAGAAGATTCTTTCCCTGGAAAATATTTCCGGAGAGATCAAGACGATTCGTACAAAAAAGCATGAATATCAGGCGAAAGCCCTGATCCTTGCATTTGGGGCAGAGCACCGGAAGCTGGATATCCCGGGAGAGGATGATCTGAGCGGCCTTGGTGTTTCCTACTGCGCTACCTGTGACGGAGCTTTTTATAAGGATCGGACCGCAGTGGTAGTGGGGGGAGGAAACGTGGCAGCAGAGGATGCAGTTTTTCTTTCCGGCCTCTGTGAAAGGGTATATCTTGTTCATCGCCGTGATGCGCTTCGAGCAGATCAGGCACTTCAGGAGAAAGTCTTTGCCTGTGAGAATATAGAAATGGTGTGGGACAGTGTTCCCCTTGAGATTCTGGGACAGGATGAAGTGACCGGTCTTAAGATCCGTAATATAAAAACAAATGAAGAGAGGGAATTGACCGCAGAAGGTGTTTTCATTGCTGTGGGGATCGTTCCTAATACGACACTTGTAAAGGACCAGCTCAAGCTGGATGAAAATGGATATATCTGTGCAGGAGAGGAGGGTGTTACCAGCGCACCTGGGGTTTTTGCAGCGGGGGATATTCGTACCAAGGCACTTCGCCAGATAGTAACTGCTGTTTCAGACGGAGCCAATGCAGTGGCTTCCGCACAGAAATATCTCTGGAGGAAAGATAATGGCAACGATTAAGGAAATCGCGCAAAGAGCAGGCGTGAGTACAACAACTGTTTCCAACGTCATACATGGAAAAACAAAAAAAGTATCTCCTGCCAATATTCAGAAGATCGAGAATCTTATCCGGGAGATGGGGTATGTCCAGAAAATGGGACTGAGAGTTCTGAATAAAGAAAAATCCCAGCTGATCGCAGTTGTGATCAATTATCATAAAGACTTCAAGGATTCTATCATCGGAGATCCTTTTTATGGAAAGATCATCGGTTTTATCGAGAAATACGTGCAGGAACTGGGATATTATCTGATGCTGTATTCCGCAAAGGATACAGATAAGATATTCCAGATGGTCATGGGTTGGGATGTAGATGGTGTTATTGCCATTTCCTTCAGCAAAAGCAACTGCGAAAAAATCTATCAGCTGATCAACAAACCGATCGTTTCTATTGATGCATATGGTGAGCTTGATGCAGGCCAGGAAAACCATGTCCTGAATATCGGACTGGACGACGAAAGTGGCGGCTATCTTATGACAAAATATCTTCTGGAATGCGGCTATGAGCATATCCAGGTTTGTGCAGGCCGTGATAATGGTGTGGATCATCTTCGTTACATGGGCGCTCAGCGGGCGGCGAAGGATCTTGCAAAGAAAAAGCAGAAGGTGCAGTTTACTGCTCTTGGAATGAACTACGCCAAACGAAAAGAAAGCTATGCGTGGCTGCTCCAGCGGAAAAAACCAAAGGCCGCACTGTTTTTCCTGTCGGACCTCTATGCATTGGAGGCTATCAGCTTTTTCAGCAGTCGTGGAGTAAAGATTCCGGAGGAAATCGGAATTGCAGGATACGATAACATCAGCTATGCGGAATTTTCCGTGCCTCGTCTGACTACTATCAGTCAGAATGTGGAGCAGAAGGCGTCTCTTGCAGTGGAAATTCTGATGGAACGGATCAATGGAGTGGAAAAAGAGCGTGAAAATGAGATCATGCTTCCGGTCACGCTGATCCCCAGGAGATCTGTACAGCCGCAGCATGAGGAAAAGTAAGTCTGCAGAGAATGTACCTGATCTGATCAGGGGGGTAGATACGAGAAGTCACTGCAGAACTGTGAAAAACAGAAAATCGGGACTTTCAATATAGTAAGAGTACAGAGAAAGAGTACAGAAAATCTGAGATATAAAGATATCAAAAGCCGAAATATACGGGAACTGTCAGTGTCTGACAGTCAGAGTATTTTCGGCTTTTTGTAAATTTACCTGAAATCGTAAAAGAGTTATCCTGTGTAGGTTCGTGCTGAAGATGTGGATAATAAACATTTGCTGTTCTATGTGAAACCTGCACAAAACCATGATTTTGAACTTGTTGCAATGATGGGTTATGTACATAACCTATTTACACAGCCTAACTTTGATGCTATAGTGTGAACATAAAGGTTAGGTACATAACCAAAGGGAAAGAGTACAGAAGGAGTGAATACCAGATGAAACAGATTCTGATCGCCACACATGGAAAAATGGCCTCCGGCATTCGTTATACAGCAGAGCTGATCGTTGGAAAAATGGCTGAGATCACAACCATTGATGCTTATGTGACACCGGAAGACAATGTGGAGAAAAAGTTTGAAGAATATTTCGCACAGCATGAAAACGACAGGATTTTCGTTTTCACAGATCTGATGGGAGGAAGCGTAAATCAGAAGCTTCTGGGATACAGCCAGAAAGAAAATGTCACACTGATTACAGGAACCAACCTTCCGGTCCTGATGCAGGTCATGATGGCAGATGACGATGTGACAGAGGAGGAGATCCAGGAGTTCATCGATGATGCCAGAGAAGAGCTTCAGATGGTAGACCTTGGCGGTGGAAAGAAATCCACATCTGAAAAAAATGCTGAAGAAGATACTGCACAGGGTATCGAAAATACTGCGCAGATTTCAGAAGGTGCTGCATCGTATGCAAAAAAATCCGCACCGAAAAAAGCTCTGGCTCCCCAGTCCTATGACAATTCCACAGCAAAGATCACCGCACTTCGTGTAGATGACCGTCTGATCCACGGACAGGTTGCCATGACCTGGACCAAACAGCTGGCTGTACAGGGAATCGTGGTAGCTAACGACGAGGCAGCTAATGATAACACCCAGAAGATGGCATTGAAAATGGCCGTACCGGGCGGAATCAAATCGCTGATCAAACCGGTGGATGAAGCCATTCGTATCTTAAACAATCCGAAGGCATCCAGGATGCGTATTCTGGTTCTGACAAGAACGGTAAAGGATGCTCTGAAGATAAGACAAAGTGTTGGTGAGATCGGATTTCTCAATGTAGGAAATACGGGACGTTTTGATGGGGTCGATGTTTCCGAGAAGCTTGTCCTGACCCCGACTATCATGCTGACAAAAGCAGAACAGCAGGCACTGAAAGAGCTGGTGGCTCTTGATCCGAAGGCCTGTATGCAGCAGGTACCCAATGATGAGCAGAAGCTTGTGAAGGATATACTGGACAAGCTTGACTGACATCCACTGAATAAATAAAACGTAGCACAAAAAAGGGAGGAAAGAAAAAATGTTAAATGCATTTCTTGTAGCACTTGCCGTATTTATCTGCGTCGGCGGTGCAGAGCTGATCGGATTTACCATGCTGAACCGTCCGATCGTCATCGGACCGCTGGTAGGTCTGTTGCTTGGAGATCTTCATACAGGAGTTATCATCGGAGCTTCATTGGAAGCTGTTTTCATGGGAGTTGTAAATATCGGCGGTGCTTCTGCGGCAGAGCCCGGAATCGCCACAGCTGTAGGAACTGCTTTTGCCATCATGCTTGGCAAAGGCTCTGAGGTTGCCCTGACACTGGCACTTCCTATCGGTATCCTTGGTCTTCAGATCAAAACAGTTCTTTATATCTTTATTGTAGGTATGTTTGCAAAAACCTTTGACCGCCTGGCAGCAGAAGGAAAAGAAAAACAGATCGTTGCTCTTCACTATGGGCTCTGGGCTGTAAACTGGTTTTTATATTCTCTGTTTGCATTCTTCGGGATCCTGTTCGGATCTGACGCAGTCAGCGCACTTCTGGATGCCATCCCGGATGTTGTTATGAATGGTCTGACAGTTTGCGGCGGACTTCTTCCGGCAGTAGGTATGGCAATGCTGATGAAGATGCTCTGGGACAACAAGATCTGTATGTTTTATTTCCTGGGCTTTGTTCTTGCAGCATACTTAAAGCTTCCGCTGATCGCCCTTGCCGTGATCGGTGTGATCATTGCCATTTCCATTGGTATGAACGATTACAAGCTGAACCAGCTTGCGGCACAGAGAGTGGCAGCTTCACCAGCCGGTGGTTCTGACGAATATCTTGATGAAGAAGAGGAGGAATTTTTCTCATGAGTAATTTAACGAAATCCATTCCTGCAGATGAAAGAAAAATGCTGAGAAAAGCGTTCTGGCGTTCCTTCACTCTGTATGCGGCAGTAAGCCCGGCAAAACAGGGAGCTTCCGGTTTCTGTTATTCCCTGATGCCGTTTATCAACAAATTTTACAAAAATGATGAGGAGGGCAAAAAAGCAGCCCTCACAAGAAGTATGTCCTATTTCAATACAACCATCACCTGTTCCACTTTCATTATGGGTCTTGTAGCTTCCATGGAGAAGAAAAACAGCGAGCAGAAGGATTTTGATGCAAGCTCTATCAATGCAGTCAAATCCTCTCTGATGGGACCTCTGGCCGGCATCGGTGATTCCATTTTCTGGGGCGTTCTCCGTGTGATCGCGGCCGGGATCGCAGTAGGTCTTGGTGCATCCGGAAACGTTCTGGCACCGATCGTGTTCCTGCTTCTTTTCAATATTCCGTCTATTCTTGTGAAATATTACGGAACCTTCCTGGGATACAAGCTTGGTTCCGAATACATCCAGAAGGTTTATGCAAGCGGTCTTATGAACATCCTGACAAAGGCTGCCAGCATTGTAGGTCTGATCATGGTCGGCGGCATGACTGCCAGCATGGTAACCTTTAATTCCACTTATGAACTCACCATGAAGGGTGAATCTGTTCTGAATCTCCAGAACATGCTGGACCAGATCTTTGTCGGCATCGTTCCTCTTGGACTGACTCTTCTGTGCTACTATCTGCTGAAAAAGAAAAATATCAGCATCACAGTTCTGATCATTGGTGTTATCATCCTGAGCATCCTTCTCTCTCTTCTTGGAATTGCATAAGCCTTAAGGATAAGGAATAAAGATCAGAATTATGAAAAGGCGGGCCGTATAGGGTCCGCCTATAAAAAAGCCTAAAAAAAGTTATATCGAAATAACTGACCGCAAAAAGGGCAGTTGAAGAACACCTGACCGGATATAAATAAGCAGCAAATACGGATTATAAATATCTGCTCAATGCAAAATAAAGGAGACATAAGAAATGAAAGATTGGTGGAAGAATTCCGTTGTATATCAGATTTATCCAAGAAGCTTTAAGGACTCCAACGGAGATGGCTTTGGCGATCTCAGGGGTATTATTGAAAAGCTCCCCTACCTTCAGAACCTTGGGATCGATGTGATCTGGCTTAGTCCTGTTTTTGACTCCCCACAGGACGACAACGGTTACGATATCAGTGATTACCGGAAGATCTACGCAGGTTTCGGAAGTAACGAGGACATGGATGAGCTGATCCAAAAAGCTCATGAGCATGGTATCAAGATCGTTCTGGATCTTGTTGTCAACCATACTTCCGATGAGCATGCATGGTTTGTGGAAAGCCGGAAGTCAAAAGACAGCAAATACAGTGATTATTATATCTGGAAGGATCCGAAAGCAGACGGCAGTGAGCCGAACAACTGGGGTTCCAGCTTCTGCGGAAGTGCCTGGGAATATGACGAAGAGCGTGGCCAGTATTACCTTCATTTCTACAGCAGAAAACAGCCGGATCTCAATTGGGAAAATGAAACCGTCCGTAAGGAAATCTATGATCTGATGAAATTCTGGATGGACAAAGGTGCTGACGGATGGCGCATGGATGTGATCGCATCTATCTCCAAGGATCAGTCCTTCCCGGATTACCCGAAAACGGATGGCCGCAAGTATTATACAGGAAAATATCACAGCAACGGACCAAGACTTCATGAGTTTATCCATGAGATGAACCGGGAGGTGCTTTCAAAATATGACTGTATGACGGTAGGTGAGGCGCCGGGCTCCACACCGGAGGTTGCAAGACTGTTTACAGATCCGGAGCGTGAGGAACTGAATATGATCTTCACATTTGAGCATATGAACATCGACCGTATTCCGGGCTCTGTAAACCGCAAGTGGGAATTGAAGCCTTTTGATCTCCGTGATTTGAAACGTGTTATGAGTGAGTGGCAGAACAAGCTTTATAACAAGGGCTGGAATGCTCTGTATTTTGAAAATCATGACCAGCCACGTGTGATCTCCAGATGGGGAAATGACACTACTTACCGCGAGGAATGTGCAAAGGCTTATGCTACCGTTCTCCATGGTATGCAGGGAACTCCTTATGTATATCAGGGAGAGGAGATCGGTATGACAAACGTGCAGTTCCCGCTGGAGGAGTACGAGGATATAGAGGTTCGTAATGCATATCAGGATCTTGTCGTTAAGAACAAAACCATTTCTGAGGATGATTTCCGCAAGGCAGTATGGAACAAGAGTCGTGACAATGCCAGGGTTCCTATGCAGTGGGATGACAGCGAAAATGCAGGATTTACAACCGGTAAGCCATGGTTCCGCCTTTCTGATCGTTACCGGGAGATCAATGTAAAAAAAGCTCTGGAAAAAAATGATTCCGTGTTTTATTATTATAAGGATCTGATCTGTCTTCGTCATGAGGAAGAGCTTCTCACAGAAGGTGACTATCAGCTCCTTCTTCCGGAAGACGAGAAGATCTTTGCATATTTAAGAACTTCCGACAAAGAGCAGTGGATCGTGGTGGCAAACCTTTCTGAGGATACGGTAAGTACAGAAGGTCTTGTGAAATATGTGTCCGATAAAAAGGATATTAAGATTGCAAACTATAAGGACAGAACAGGAATCAAAGCGGACTTAAGACCGTACGAGGCGTTTATGATGAGGATCCGGTAATTCCTGAGCTGTTGTATATGTAGTAGTAAAGTGGAAGAAAAGTCTCCGCTTTACAGAGAGCAGGTATGAGTATTTGTGCGTATCTGTACTGCCAAAGGATATCCGGGTGCAGTGCAGATGCGCTTTTTGCCTGTGGGGAAAAGACAAACAGGAGGAATTTATGGAAAAATATATCATTGCAGTGGATATGGACGGAACTCTTCTGAACAGTGAGAATAAGATTTCTGAAAGGAATAGAAATGTTCTGCAGCGTCTGATCGATGACGGACATTATGTGGTGCCGGCAACCGGAAGGACCAGAGAGCTGATCCCTCAGGAGTTTTCTGTGCTCCGGGGTGTGAAATGGGGAATCGTGGAAAACGGCTGTGTTGTCTGGGATTACGATAAAAATGAGATGATCTGGCGAAAAACCATGCCCAAAGGAATGGTAAGCAAAATCCTGAAGGATGTGGAAAACAGCGGCGCAAAAGGCTGGATCGCAGAGGCTTATGCAAACGGAATCGCCTATTCTGATGCGGATGCCAGAGATTATGTGGCATCTGTAGCGGATAAAGATCTGCTGGAAAAAACTTTTGTGGATTATTTTCTCAGCAGACATGAATATGTTAAGGATTTTTATCATCAGAAAGATATTCTGGATCAGGCAGAGAAGATCAATATTTATTTTGATGATATGGAGACCAGCAGGGCACTTCGTGAAAAATGGAAGAATCTGGATGATGTGGCAGTGACTACTTCCATCAGCGGCAATGCGGAGTTTAATGCAGCAGGCGTGGACAAGGGTGTGGGTCTTGCCATGCTTCGCACAAAGCTTGGTATTGACCGGATGCATGTGATCGCTTTCGGAGATAATGAGAATGATCTGGAAATGCTGGAGGGTGCAGGTATCGGTGTTGCTATGGGCAATTCCAAACAGTATGTAAAGGATGCTGCTAATGAGGTGACCGGAGATAATGATCATGATGGTGTGGCGGAATTTCTGGAGAGGTTTTTCGGGCTGTGAGCTGTGGTTGATCGTGATCGTTGATATAAGGGACAGGGAAATGTATTTTTCTCTGTCTTTTTTATTTTCATTTTTGGTGATATAAGGTATGATAAACGAAGAGGATGCGGGGATTGCTGGTTTTGCCTGGCAGTTACCGGTGAAAATTATTTGAGGAGATCAGGAGGGTAATTTTTAATGAAAAATCTGATACCAAAGCGTGTGATGGAGTACATCATTATCACATTTGCTGTTGTTCTGATGGATGTGGGGATTTATGTATTTAAGTTTCCGAATAATTTTTCCTTTGGTGGTGTTTCGGGTATGGCGGTTGTGTTTTCGCATTTTATTCCGATGACGTCTGCGCAGATCAATCTGGTGATCAATCTGATTTTGCTGGTGATCGGGTTTATTGTTCTTGGCCGGGATTTTGGAGTGAAGACGGCTTATGTTACGGTTGTTTCTTCTTTGCTTCTGAATGTGTTTGAGAAGGTTTTTCCTATGGACAGGGCGCTGACGGGGAATATTATGCTGGAGCTTTGCTTTGCGATCATTTTGCCGGCGTTGGCTGCGGCGCTGCTGTTTTTTGAGAATGCTTCGGGTGGTGGCACGGATATTGTGGCGATGATCATTAAGAAGTATTCTACGATGAATATTTCGGGTGCATTGTTTGCAGTGGATTGTGTGATCGTTGTTGTTTCGTTTATGGTGTTTGATCTTACTACGGGGCTTTGTTCTGTACTGGGGCTTATAGCTAAGACGTTGCTGATCGATAAGTCTATTGAGAGGATGAAGCTGAATAAGTATTTTACGATCATTTCCAGTAAACCGGATGAGATCTGTGAGTTTATTATGAATGGGTTGGATCGGAGTGCTACGGTTTATCATGGGGAGGGTGTTTATTCGCATAAGGATAAGAAGATTATTCTGACGGTTGTTGATGTGAGGCAGGCGGTGCTGCTGCAGAGGTTTATTGATGAGGTGGATCCGCAGGCGTTTTTGATGGTTACTAAGAGTAGTGAGGTTATTGGGAAGGGGTTTATGAGTTATATTTGATGCGATCGTATGGGGGTGTATGCTGATCGCAGGTGATTGTGTATGATTGTAAGCTGATGGAAATTAGGAGAGCGTTCTTTGCGGGCTGGATGGGCTGCGGGGCGCTCTTTTTTGTGGTGGATGGCGGATGGCGGATGCCGGACGCCGGGGAGACGGGTGCCGGTTTGCTCCGGGCTTCGTCGGGGGCTGGCTTCTAGGCTGCCGGAATTCTGCTAAAACCGTTTTTAAAAAGTCCGAACTCGCGGCTTGCTGCCGCTCAGACAGCGGACTTTTTAAAAACAACGCAGATTTCCGCCAGCCAAGAATCAGCTCCCCTCCTGCAGAGTCGTAGCCAACCGGCACCCGTCTCCCCGGCTGTTCGGTTCCGGGCGGGAGGTAGTGGTGGGGGTGTGGGGCGACTGGCGGAAGTGGGGATTGATGAGGGCTGGAGGATTGAGTGGATTCCCGGGAGTTGGATGAGCCATCAGCGCTGCGCTGGATGGCTGGGAGGAAAGGCTGAGTTTCCTGTGGCCTGAAGGTGAGGGATGAGCCATCGTCGCTGCGCTGGATGGCTGGGAGGAAGGGCTGAGTTTCTTGTGGAAGTCATCGTCGCTGTGCTGGATGGCTGGGAGAAAGGTTGAGTTTCCTGTGGTGAAGGTGAGGGCTGGGGCATCGTCGCTGTGTTGGATGGCTGATTGGTGTGTGAAGGTTTTGTGAAAGGGGTTTGACAGGTGGGGGTTTTTATGGTAGGATACACACTTACGTAACAAATTTAATAAAAATGTAACAAAATGGCGAATGAGGAGCGTGGCGAAGTGGATTGTGAATGTCTGCCTGAATGGGTGGGTGCTGCTGCGTGGTTTTCTGAGAGGAGTTTTATTGTTTATGTTTTATAAGAAATTTGCTGCTGTTGTTCTGAGTGCTGTTCTTGTGGGTGTGGTTCCTTCTGTTGTTTTTGCGGATGTGGATGGTGTCAGTGCTGTGTCTGATGGAGATGTGGAGGAGCTTTCTATTGAGGATGATTTTTCGGATGGTGCGGATTCTATTTCTGCTTTTGCCAGTGCTCTGGCGGATAAGACGGTTTCTGAGGTTCAGGGGTATCAGGAGGCGAAGGCTGAGGCTGAGGTGATCGCACAGGAGAGGCTTGAGGCTGAAGCGGCTGCTGAGGCTGCGCGTAAGGCGAAAGAGGAGCGGAAGGCTGCTGAGGCTGCGCGTCTGGAGAAGCGGCGGGGGATTGTGGATTTTGCGCTGCAGTTTGTGGGGAATCCTTATGTTTATGGTGGTACGAGTCTGACTAACGGGGCGGATTGTTCGGGGTTTGTGATGTCTGTGTTTGCGGAGTTTGGGTATGAGCTTCCTCGTGTTGCTGCAGCTCAATGTTCGGCTTCTGAGAAGAAGAGTGTTGCGGATATTGAGGCTGGTGATCTGGTTTTTTATGGTGAGGGTTGTATTGATCATGTGGCGCTTTATATTGGTGATGGCAAGATCGTTCACGCCAGTACAGCGGCTACAGGGATCAAGGTTTCTGACTATGATTACCGGGCTCCGGCTGCGGTTGGTTCGTTTGTGGCTTAGGATATAGATATAAATGCTCTACTGATATGAAATATAAACTGTCTGCGGAGATTTTTTGGCCGGGTAGGCTGAAAAATAGCTGCAGGCAGTTTTTTTGCTGAAAAATAGTGTATAATTTAACCGAATCAAGTAAGTCTCCTGCGGGTTGCGAAAAGCAATAAGCAGTGGGTGGGGACTCGAAAAAAATTCAGAAAGGTTGTGGGGTTATGAATACGAAGGAAATCAGTGGCAGGCGGCAGATGGAGTTTTTGACGGGGTTTGATTTTGTCAGAGAAGCGGGTACTGCTGGGGAAGTGAAGGCGGCGAAGATGATCAGGGATACTTTGGACAGCTTCGGAGTGAAGAATTGGATGGAGGAGTTTTCTTTTTGGGGTTTTCGGATCAACAGGGCGGTGCTTAAGGTTGTGGAGCCTTATCAGAAGGAGTATGTGGTGACCGGGTATGGAAGATGTGGAAATACTGGGGCAGAAGGTCTGAAAGCGGATTTTTTGTATGTGGAGAATGGAGATGCTGTCAGTCTTTCCCGGGCGAAGGGTAAGATCGTTATGGTGAATGGCCGGGTGAGTGGTGATGTGTATCAGAGACTGGTGAGCGCCGGAGCTGTTGGTTTTATCAGTGTGGAGGGTTCTCCGCTGGATGAAGGAGTGGACAGGGTTCCCTGTCAGCGTAGCCTGCCGATGATCTTTCCGGGAAATGCAGAAGGAGAGATAGAAGGATTGTCGGAGTCTTCAGAGGATATTCACGAGATGCAGGAAAAATATAGTGGTAGGATCCCGGGTGCGAATCTTCATTATAAAGATGCGGTGGAGCTGGTGACGGAGGGTGCAGCTGTGGTTTGTCTGGCTGTAGAACAGGAAGTGACGGCCTGTACATCCCGAAATGTAGTGGCGAGGATTGAAGGTACGGATAAGAAAGATGAGATTTTAACGCTTACGGCGCATTATGATTCGGTACCGGAGGGACCGGGGGCCTATGATAATATGGCTGGGGCAGCGATCATCATGGAACTTTGCAGATATTTTCAGCAGTATAGACCGCGCAGGACTATGGAATTTGTGTGGTTTGGTGCTGAGGAGAAGGGCTTGCTGGGCAGCCGGGATTATATCAGAGTTCATGAGAGTGAGCTTGGAGCGCATCGTTTTAATATGAATGTAGATCTGGCCGGGCAGCTGATCGGAGGAAATGTTCTGGGAGTGACGGGAGAGGCTTCTGTTTGTGATAAGCTTCTTGAAATCGCTGACGGAGCAGGGATCGGAGCGTCTGTGAAGAATCAGATCTGGGGAAGTGATTCCAATTCTTTTGCATGGAAGGGAATTCCGGCCATGACTCTGAACCGGGATGGTTTTGGCATGCATACCCGTTACGATACCATTGATCTGCTGTCTGCCTGGTCGCTGGAGAGAAGTGCGATCCTTCTGGGATGTATTGCAGATGAACTGGGGAATGCGGAGGTTTTCCCATTTGAGAGAAAGATGCCGGGGAAATTTATCAGAGAGCTGGATGAATATATGTGCAGATAGTAAAAATCTGATTTTATCTGCTCATAACTGGATATTTGTTATGGAACTGTGGGGACTTGTCTGTTTCGGGAAGAGTACAGACAAGTCCTCATAAGTTATTCAATATTTTCAATGTTTATTGACCTTTATAATTCCGCAAGGGAACATGTGGCTTTGAGTCAGGGGGATATTTGCAGCTTTGTAAGGGATTCCCAGAACAGGGGGCAAGCGGAGGTTCGCAATTGAACCAGTGGAATTACTTGATTTGATCGAAATGCGATAAAACAATAAAAAATAATACAAAATAATTGACAGTAAGATATCGAACTGTTATACTGAAATCACAGGCTTTCCAGGGATCAATGCGCC
This sequence comes from Ruminococcus sp. AF20-12LB, assembly GCF_003478985.1. NCBI lineage: Bacteria > Bacillati > Bacillota > Clostridia > Eubacteriales > Oscillospiraceae > Ruminococcus > Ruminococcus sp. AF20-12LB. The sequence continues at coordinate 69,601 of NZ_QUGH01000007.1, forward strand.
GGATATTGTTTTGCGGAGTATTGATTTCTGGAACTTTTATCACAGAAAAATCAGGAATGAGGAGATAGGACCATGTTTACAGAAGAACGACAGAATGCAATAGAGAAATGTCTCCGCGAAAAAGGAAAAGTCAGAGTCAAAGAATTAAGTGAGATGTTTCAGGTTACGGAGGACTGTATCCGCAAGGATCTCAAGATCCTTGAAAATGCAGGCAGATTAAAGAGGACTTACGGCGGAGCGATCCTGTCACAGGAGTATCCTCTGGAGAGAAACGTAGTAGACAGGCGTATGTACAATCTTGATAAGAAGAAAGTGATCGCTGCGAAAGCCTTCAAGCTGATCAAAAATAACGAAACGATCTTTCTGGATGTTTCCACTACAAATATAGAGCTGGCAAGGCTTATCGCTTCGTCGGGTATGCATGTTGTGGTTGTCAGCAATATGATCGATATCCTGCAGATCCTCGCTGCGAATCCGTCCATCACGGCCATAGGCACAGGGGGAACTATGTACCGTTCGGTGAACGGATTTATGGGAGCTGCGGCCATTGAGGTGATCAAGCAGTACAGCTTTGACCGGGCATTTATGGGAAGCTGTGGCGTGGATATGACAGATTTTGCAGTTACTACATCCGGAGTGGAGGATGGATTGACCAAGAAGGCGGCAGTGCAGAGCAGCAGACATAAATATGTGGTTATGGAGAGAGAGAAGTTTTATTTTAACGAATCTTATAAATATACACATTTTGATGATATCAGCGGGATCATTACCGATGAATTTCCGGATGATACCATTGTGAACATACTGAGGAATACCGGAGTGAAATTACTCTGAGCAGACAGTAATAAAGGGGGGATTTTTACATGAAAGACTATATTCTGGAAACCTGTGTGGATTCTGTGGAATCCGCCATGGCAGCAGCCGAGGGTGGTGCGGACAGATTGGAGCTTTGCAGCAATCTGATCATCGGGGGAACAACTCCCGGCCCATGGCTTTTTGAGGAAATAAGGAAGCGTTCGGATATCAGGATCCATGCGCTGATCCGTCCGCGGTTTGGAGATTTCTGTTATACAGATGCGGAATTTTCTATGATAAGGAATGCCGTAAAGGATTTCCGCAAAATGGGAGCGGAGGGTGTTGTGGTAGGTATCCTGAAACCGGATGGCACCTTGAATATGGAACAGATGCAAGAGCTGATGGATGCGGCGGGAGATATGTCTGTTACGCTGCACAGGGCTTTTGATGTGTGCGCAGATCCGATCGAGGCTATGGAACAGGCGATCTCGCTGGGAATCGATACGATTCTTACCTCCGGACAGAAGAATACCTGCCTTCAGGGTGCGGAGCTTCTGAAGGAACTGGAAACCAGGAGTCAGGGGCGTATCACCATCCAGGCGGGGAGTGGCGTCGGTGCGGAAGTGATCCGCCAGCTTTATCCCCTTACCGGGATCAAGGCTTATCATATGAGCGGCAAGGTTGTAACGGACAGTGCGATGCAGTTTCGCAAGGAAGGTGTCAATATGGGACTTCCGACATTCAGTGAATATGAGATATGGCGTACAGATATTGAAAATGTTCGTGCTGCAAAGAAAGTTCTGGAGGAATTATAATGGCTGAGGGGAAGATTTTTCTGAAAGAAAACCGTGATCGGATCGAAAAAAAATATCGGGAGCAGGTGATGGGGTTACCGCAGGCTTTTGCGGAGATTGATAAAAAGCTTGCGGAATGCACAGACGAAGTGGCTCTGGCGTGCAAATATTTATATGCGTTCATGCCGTACAGTGATATCGGAAATTACGCGTTTGAAGTATTTCTGGATTATGCGGAGAATGGCGTATATTTATGGAAGGAAAACTCCGGGGTGGCAGAGCTGCCGGAGGAAATCTTTTTGAATTATGTGCTGTTTCACAGAGTAAATGAGGAGGAGATCGCACCCTGCCGTACATTTTTCCGCAGGGAGATCGGAGAGAGAACTGAGGGAATGGGCTTCCGGGAAGCTGCCCTGGAGGTGAACTACTGGTGTGCACAGGAGGCTACCTATCATTGTACAGATGATCGTACCCTGTCTGCACTTGCCGTATACCGCAGAGGAAACGGAAGATGCGGAGAGGAATCTGTATTTACCGTTAATGCACTGAGAAGTATTGGTGTACCTGCCCGTCAGGTATATGCACCAAAGTGGTCTCATTGTGATGATAATCATGCGTGGGTGGAAATCTGGTGCGATGGAAGCTGGTATTTTCTGGGAGCCTGTGAGCCGGAGGAGATCCTGAATAAGGGATGGTTTACCAACGCTTCCTCAAGGGCCATGATGGTCCATTCAAGAGTTTTTGATACCATGATCCCGGAGGGAGAAGTGATCGGCAAAGATGGTATGGTGACTATGCTCAACGAGCTGAAACGATATGCACTGACAAAAGAGATCACTGTGTCCGTAAAGGATTCACATGGAAAACCGGCAGAAGGTGCAGAAGTTTCTTTTGAGGTGCTGAATTATTCGGAATATGCCCCGATCGCAGAACTGAAAACCGACAGTCTGGGAAAAGTCAGCCTGACAACAGGGCTTGGAAGTATCCATATTTCTGCAAGGATGTATGCAGATGGAGAATGGCTGCATGCAGAAAACAGCATGGATACAAAAACAGAGGATTGTTGTGAGATCTGTCTGATGCCCGTAGGAAAGGAAAAGGGTATTTTTTATGAGGAGTGGACGGAGATCGATATGATCGCACCTCATGATGCACCTGTAAATAAAGATATGCCAACACCGGAGCAGAAGGAAAGAGGCAGCAGACGTCTGGCAGAGGCAAACGCTTACAGGGAACAGAAGGTAAGAAACCTGAGCAATCTGGAGTGTCGGAAATTCCTGGAAAAAGAAACTGGAGATTCTTCAATGAGAAAAAAACTCCTTGAAGTCCTCACAGAGAAAGACAGAACAGACTGTATCAGCCAGGTTCTGGAGGAGCACCTGAAATTTGCATTACCGTATGAAAAAAACATGGATGCAGATATTTTTGTACCATATGTACTGAACCCGAGAGTTGACGATGAAGTTTTGCAGAAATACAGAAAAACGATTCTTGAGCAACTGTCGGAAGAAGAAAAAAATATGCTGCAAAAGGAGCCGGCAAAGATCTGGAAATGGATTGAGGATAAGATCATTTCCAGCCCGGAGAAAGAACGCAGCAGTGTGATCACCACGCCGTCCGGATGCCTGAAAACGGGAACAGGAAGCCTTCTGTCAAAGAAGATCCTTTTTGTGGCAATGGCGAGAACACTGGGAATTCCGGCGCGCCTGAACCCTCATGACCGTTCTATGGAGTATATGAAAAACGGAAAATTCATCCCGGTATCTGCAGAAACGGAGAAAACCTCATCGATCCTTCTGAAGGCAAGTGAGGATACACAGTGGAAATATTTCCAGAACTGGAGCATCGCAAAACTGGAAGCCGGAAAATATATCACATTGAAGCTGGAAGCCGAAAATTTCAGAGATCAGGTGATGAAGCTGCCATTGGAAGCGGGAAATTACAGGATCCTTACCTCAAACAGACTGCCAAATGGAAATATATTTGCAGCGGAATATTATTTTGAGGTTCAGATCGGAGAAATGAAGCGGGTGGAGCTGGCATTTCGGAATGCAAACCTGGAAGACATGCTGGAGAATATTTCTATACCGGAATTTACTCTCAGAAAAGAGGATGGAAGCACCGTGAAGGCGTCAGAACTGACGGCAGATGGGAAGCATATCCTGGCGTTTCTGGAAGAGGAGAAAGAACCGACGGAGCATATCTTAAATGAGATGATGGAGCAGGAAGAAGCTTTTTCCCGATATGCGAATAGGATCATTTTTGTAGTAAAAAGCAAAAAAGCGCTGGAGACCCCTACCCTTTCAAGAGCACTGGGTAAGCTTGGAAATGTTCAGATCTTATATGATGATTTTTCAGAGATCATCAATACACTGGGAAGAAGAATGTACGTAGATCCGGATAAGCTTCCGCTGATCATTGTGACAAACGGAAGCCTGAATGGGATCTATGCAACCAGCGGATACAATGTGGGAACCGGAGATATGCTGCTGAGACTGCTGTGACAGATATAACGGATATATACAGAAGGAACACAGGCCGTATCATCGACTGTGTCGGTGACGGTCTGTGCCCCCTGTAAAAGCTGTGAAATTATTGCAGTGGTTCAGATGCTCAGAATATGAAAGCAGATCGGAATGAGAATGCCTGTTGTGCTTCCCGAAATTGCCGTAATAAAAGTTGTTTTGCATTACTTACCATCAGAATAGAGATTACGCACAGAATCCCGGTAAATGCATTCCGGCTTCAGGCGGATCGTCCTTGGAAAATCGCAGTAGTCTCCGTTCATTCTGCGAAGCAGCAGATCACAGGCCTGCTCTGCCAGACCGGCCAGCGGCTGACGGACAGCGGTCAGCTGAGGAGAAAGCAGCATGGACAGTTCAAAATCATCAAAGGAGACAACAGACAGGTCTTCCGGGATACGGATGCCAAGGCTGTAGATCGCTTCATAAATACCGAGGCATAGTGTGTAGTTCGCAGAAAATACGGCAGTCGGACGTTCCGGAAGATTCCATAATTTCTGCATTGCCTGATATCCAAAGTCGTTTGCATAATTTTCAGCGATGATATAATCGGGGTTAACAGGAATATTGTAGTCTTCCAGTGCCCGGAGATATCCTTTTTTTCGTTCGCATGCGGTATAGGATGCAGGAGGACCGGTGACAAGGGCGATCTTCTGATGCCCCATTTTTATCAGATGCTCCACAATCTCATAGGCCCCGGAGGTACAGCTGGTCTGTACACAGTCTGTACGGTGGAAATGACTATGCTCTTCCAGCTCCACAACAGGGATCTTGGTATGTTCCACGGCAGAACAGATGTCCTTGCTCAGACAGAAAGAAGAAATGATAAGACCGTCGATCCCTGAGTGGAGCATATGGGGGATAAATTTATTGACATGATCCTTATATTTGTCGCCGCTCATAAATGTGAGAGAATAACCGTGAGCACGCATGGTGTTTTCTATTTTGCTCAGAAGAAAAGCATTATGCGGATTATTGGGAGGAGCGGATATCAGACCGATACGGTATGTCTTGGAGGAACGAAGTCCCCGGGCCGTGTTTCGTGGAACGTAATTCAGTTTCCGGATCGCTTCGTCGATCTGCTTTTTGTTTTGCGGCCGTACAGTTCCGCCGTTGATATATTTTGAAATGGTGGCCAGTGCCAGACCGGTTTCTTTGGCAATGTCCTTGATGGTTGCACTCATAAATCAATCCTTTCCGGATGCTGTACTGTTGTGCCCGGACAGGTCTTTTACAGAGCGCCGCGGGTGGAATACAATATCCAGCATGTCTATTTTTGGAAAATCCGTATAGTCTCCATGGATTCTTTTTAAAAGTAATTCCACAGCATGTTTCCCCATGCTTGTCAGATCCTGTGAGACACAGGTCATAGTCGCACTCATGGTCTTGAAAAGCGGATCATCATCAAAGCACACAAAGGAAATATCCTGAGGAACGGAAATCCGTGCCTGGCTGGCAGCGCTTAAACCACCCATTGCGGAGAGATAGCAGTCAAAAAAAACAGCAGTAGGGGGATCGGAAGAATCAATAAGCTTCTGGAAATGCAGGTTGCTCTGGGTGATGGTTTCTGCAGTGGAACCAAAAGAAACAGGGGGAAAAGAATCCTGCTGTTTCAGAAGGTCAATGCCATTTTTCTGGTATACATCCACAAAGCCCTGAATCCGCTGCTCGATCGTGTAGGCGTCCAGATACTGTTCCATGATCCAGACCTTTGTGTGGCCTTTTTCCAAAAGGTGCTCTGCCAGCAGTGCACCGCCTTTGTAATTATCAGAAATAACACAGTCTACAGGAAAATGTCTCATGGAAGCAGGAATCTGATCGAGCATTACAACCGGTATGCTGGCATTTTGCAAAAGCTGGTACAGATCATCATGCCAGCAGGATGGGAGCATGATAACTCCGTCAAAGTGCTGGGAGATAATATCCTGTATCGTATCGATCTCCTTCTGATGTTCAAAAAAGAAAGAACAGACAATAACTGTATAACCATGATCCGTGAAATGCTTGATAATGGAATTGACAAGCTCGCCCCAGAAATAATTACCAAGATCTGAGATCAGGATACCGATGGTATGTGTGTTTTTGGCACGGAGAAGCTGGGCATTCCGGTTTGGGGTATATCCAAGCTCCTGAATTGCCTTTTCTATAATGATACGATTTTCTTCCCGTATTTTTTTGTGGTTTATATATTTTGAGATCGTTGCGGTGGACAGGCCTGTCGCACGGGCGATATCATTGATCGTAACGTTCATGTAAAACCTCCGGTTCTGATACATTTACAGATAATAGAGTATTCTCATATTATATCATGAAAAAGAAAACGCCTCAACACATAAGGCATTTTTTACACATAAACTATCAGAAAAAACGAGTGTATTGTACAGAAAATTGATAAAAATGAAACGTTTAACAAAACCTGATACGAAAAAATACACAAAAACAAGATGGAATAATTGTAAAAAATAGGAAAAATGATTTTTGACCCATGATTTTACTTGAAAAACTGCTTCGGATGCGGTAAGATAGTCTTAACAAAAAACGAAACGTTTTACGCAACAAGAAAATCAGCTATACGAAACAAGGAGAAGGTTATGGCAGACACAAAGCAGCAGTGGTATAAAGATGCCAAATACGGATTATTCATCCATTGGGGACTTTATTCCATCCTTGCAGGAGAATGGAAAGATCCGAAGACCGGCGAGGTCACCAAGACAGACCGTATTGCAGAGTGGATCGAGAACAATCTCAACATTGACAAGGAAGATTACAGAAAGCTGAAAGATGAGTTCCATCCGGACAAATTTGACGCGGACATGTTTGTGAAAAGAGCGAAAGAGCAGTGGGGTGTTAAATATATCGTTCTTACTTCCAAGCATCACGAGGGATTCGCAATGTACGATTCCAAGGTCAGTGATTTTAATGTAGTGAAGGCTGCAGGAAGAGATATCTTAAGAGAGCTTTCCGATGCTTGTAAGAAATATGACATGACTATGGGTATCTATTATTCACAGGCTCAGGACTGGGATGATGACAATGCCTATAAGAAGGATTACGAAGACAAGAACGAGTGGAAGCCGGAATTCCGTACATACTTCGATGAGAAATGCAAGCCGCAGTTAAAAGAGCTTCTTGAGAATTACGATAATATTTCCCTGATCTGGTTTGATACTCCGATGGGAATGACCGCAGACGAGGCTCAGGAATTAAGAGACTGGGTTAAGGGTATTAAGCCTGACTGCATCATCAGCGGACGTATCGGACACCAGAAGGGCGATTACATGACCACCGGTGATAACTTTATCCCACGTCTTCCATACGACGGTGACTGGGAAGTACCGGCAACTGTAAATGACACATGGGGTTACAATAAATACGATACAAACTGGAAGAATCCGGATGATATCCTGAACCTTCTTCTCAAGATCGTCGGCAGAGGCGGAAATTACCTGCTGAACGTAGGACCAATGGCAGACGGAACTGTTCCGGAAGCTTGTGTCGAGGTTATGAATGAGGTTGGTAAATACGTGACTGAGAATGCGGAAGCAATTTACGGAACCAAGAATGTTGGTATCTATCCGTATGAGATTCCGAGCATTGAATTTACCAAGAGACCACATAAACTTTATGTACATGTACTTGCACCGAGATATCGTGTAGAGCTGCTGAACATCGGCAACCAGTTAAAAGGTGCATATGTGGTAAGCACGGGAGAGAAACTTCCATGCCGCGCATTAAAGTGCTGCGAAGGAAACTCCATGGTAGAGGTTGAACTTCCGGAGAAACTTCAGGGAGCAAAGAACTACTGTGTATGCCTGGAGCTTGAGGAAGAGGAGCCGATCTTTGAGGCGATCATCGATTAACTTAAGAGCATCAATGGGTAAACTATATAAATAAAATCATATTAAGGGAGGATTTATTCATGAAGAAACGAATGAAAAAAGTTGCAACACTGTGTCTCGCCGGTGTAACAGCAATGTCTACAGTAGGCGTAACAGGAAGCGCTGTATTTGCAAAGGGTGACACAAACTACGATGTAGAGAGTATGGATTTTGAAAACGTTGAGCTGCGTGTAGCATTCAGATTTAACAACGGATCTGATACAGACGGACAGGCTAAATGGTATTACAAAGCTCTTGAAGAGTTCAATAAAGAGAACGAAGGAAAGATCCATGTAACAGATGAGAGTATTTCTACAGAGTCTGATTACGAAGAGAAGCTTACAACAGATTTCGCTTCCGGTAATGTACCGAACGCATTCCTTCAGTATGGCGGAAGCCGTACAAGAGAGTATGTAGATGCAGGATATATACTGGATCTGACACCATACTTCGAGCAGTATCCGGAATGGAAAGAGGGAGTTCAGGATTTTGCATGGGAGACAACACAGTTTGACGGCATTGAAGGAACCTATGGTATTCCGTGGTCCGCTTATCAGCTCTGCCTCTACTACAACAAAGATTACCTTGATCAGGTTGGCGTAGATGTTCCGGAGTCCTGGGATGATCTTGTTGATGCCTGCGCGAAATTAAAAGATGCAGGAATCCAGCCATTCAACTACTCTGACAAAGATAACTATCACTTCGAGCATCTGATGAGTGCTCTTGCTCTGAAAGCTTACGGAACAAGCATCGCAGATGATCTTGCAAGCGACAAAGAAGCTTACAACGGCGAGAAGATGGTTGCAATCTATCAGAAGATGAAAGATATGATCGATGCAGGATACTGGGGAGACGGAATCCTCAGCACAGACTTCAACACAGAGAGAAATATGTTCGAGGCAGGAAAAGCTGCATTCACAGTTGACGGAACATGGAACTGCGGTAACTTCCAGAATGACTCCGATACAACTCTCTTCGATGCTCAGAAGATCGGTGTTACAAGAATTCCTTATATCGACGAAGCAAACAAGACTGTAGAGATGGGTGGCGGTTCTGATACATACTACATCACTACATTAAACAAGAGTGATGAGGAAATCGCAGCAACTGTTAAATTCATCAAATACCTTACAAGTGTAGATTCCATCAACGAAATGTGCAAATCCAGCCCGACAACATATGCTGAGAAGGTTACAATCGATACAGGTAACTATCTGCTTGACGATGTAAATGCGATCATGGCTGAGAATACAGAGTCTAAACTTGAGATTCCTACATATGACAGCAACACAGCAGCTATGGACACAATCCGTAATTCTCTTCAGGCATTAGCGACAGGCGCAAGTGCACAGGAAGTTGGAGACGATATCGTTGACAAAATGTCTGCTTACGAATAAAGAGAATTTTGACTGAACGCATGATGTGTGGATAAGAGAAACAGGGGGAAGCATCATCTGCTTCCCCTTGTTTATTACGGAGGTATACATATGGCAGGTAAATCTGTACCAAAGGTAAAACAGAAGCTGGACAAAAAAGATCTTACGCTTTCTTTAGCGTTCCTTCTTCCGGCAATTTTAATAACTGTTATTTTTGTTATCTACCCTGTTTTTGACACCGTAGGCTTATCATTCCGCAAATGGAACGGTATGTTTGGTGCAGCAAAGCAGTGGGTAGGACTTGAGAACTATCAGAAGATCTTTTCAGATAAGCTGTTCTGGAATGCAATGCTCAACAGCGTGTACTTTATGATCGGTGGTTTCGTTATCCTGATGCCGCTTTCATTTGGTCTCGCAATGCTGGTAACTGCAAAGATCAAGGGAACCGGATTCTTCAGAACCTGTTACTTCCTTCCGAATATGTTAGGAACAACAGCAGTAGCCCTGATGTGGACATTTATGTTAAATCCGAACTTTGGTATCTTTAATACCATTGAAAATATTTTCGGCCTTCATGGTACGATCCCTGATGTGCTGACGATAAAGACTGTAAACGTTTGGATCGTTATCCTGGTAAATGAGTGGATGTATGCCGGATATAACATGCTGATATTTGCAGCGGGTCTGGTGGCGATCCCGGATGAGTTAAATGAGGCAGCAGCACTGGATGGAGCTACCGGATGGCAGAGAGTTCGTTACATTACCCTGCCTCTGATGAAAAACTCCTTCAAGGTATTCTCTATTTTGTGTATCACAGGATGTCTGAAAGTATTCGATATTATCTGGGCGATGACAAGAGGAGGCCCGAACGATATCAGCTCCACACCTTCAATCATGCTTTATACACAGGGATTCTCCTATAAGCTGTTTGGACGAAGCAGTGCATACGGCGTTATTCTGTTAGTACTGGGTGTTGCACTGAGTCTTATAACTAATCATTTGTTCCGTGAAGATAAAGATCTTGCAATGTAGGCGGAAGGAGAAGAGACAATATGGAAAAAACAGCTAATAAACAGAAAATGCACGGAGGAAAGATAGCACTGTACGTTATCGCGATCCTGTGGACAGTTGTTACACTGTTTCCGGTAGTAGTGACCGTAATGGCTTCCTTCAAAACAAACTCAGAGATCTACCTGAACCTGCTGAGCTTACCTAAGAAGCTTATGTTCCAGAACTATATCAGCGCAAACAAAACAGCGGATGCATTGAATACCATCAAGAACTCCCTGGTTGTAGCAACTCTGACAACTGTATTTAATACTGTAGTCGGAATGATGGCAGCATACATCTTATCAAGAAAAGATTACAAATTCCTGAAATGGGTATATGTATTCTTTATGATCGGAGTAATGGTTCCGGTTCACTGTACACTGATCCCGATCAACAACATTGCAACAGCATTAAATGCAAAGAACAACCTGTTCTTCCTGATCCTGATCTATGTTGCGTTTGGCATGTCCCAGGCGATATTCCTTTATACAGGATTCATGGATGGAATCTCCAGGAACCTGGATGAGGCGGCGATCATTGATGGATGTAACAACTGGCAGCTGCTGTGGAAGATCCTTTTCCCTGTCTGCAAGCCGATCATCGCAACAGAGGCGATCTTCGTATTCATCTATGGATACAGTGAACTTGTATTCTCCATGATCCTGATGACAGATACCAAATATTTCACAGTTTCACGTGCGATGCTGAACTTCTCTTCCGCGCATACACAGGAGATCGGAAGCCAGTTTGCATATGTAGTAATGTCTGTAATTCCGATGATTATCATTTACATCGTGTTCCATAAACAGATTGAAAAAGGTATGCTTTCCGGAGCTATCAAAGGCTGATGCTTTTAATCTAAACAGGAGGAAAAAATCATGTATCAGTTTGACAGAAAAGAATATGAAAAACGTATGGAGTGGTACCAGGATGCCCGTTTTGGAATGTTTATCCACTGGGGATTATATTCTATCCCTGCAAGAGGCGAGTGGGTACGAAGTGTAGAGGAAATACCTGAGGAAGAATATCTTCCGTTTATGAAAGAGTTTGATGCAAGAGACTACAACCCGAAGCAGTGGGCAAAAGAGGCCAAGGCTGCAGGTATGAAGTATGTAGTCCTGACAGCGAAGCATCACGACGGCTTCTGCTTATTTGACAGTAAATACACAGATTACAAGGTAACAAACACACCGGCAGGAAGAGACCTGATCAAGGAATATGTAGAGGCACTTCGTGAGGAAGGCCTTAAGGTTGGAATTTATTTCACACTGCTTGACTGGCATCATCCGGATTATCCGCATTACGGAGACCGTATCCATCCGATGAGAAACCACAAAGAGTGCGGAAATGAGAACCGTGATTTCTCACGTTATACAGAATATCTGTATAATCAGGTAGAAGAGATTTGTACAAACTACGGACAGATCGATATCATCTGGTTTGATTTCTCCTACGACGATATGAGAGGGGAAAAATGGGGCGCAACAAAGCTGATCAACATGGTGCGCAGCTTACAGCCGCAGGTTATCATCGATAACCGTCTGGAAGCCAGCGGAGAGGGAAGAGGATCCCTGTATGAGTGTGATCCGACACCGTACCATGGCGATTTCGTAAGCCCTGAGCAGATCATCCCGCCGGAAGGAATCTGCGATAAGGAAGGCAATCCAATGGTCTGGGAAGCATGCTTCACCATGAACAACAACTGGGGATACTGTGCAAACGACCATTATTACAAACCGGCTTCCATGCTGATCAAGAAGCTGGTAGAGTGTGTTTCCAAGGGTGGAAACATGATCCTGAACGTAGGACCGGATGCCAAAGGTAAATTCCCGAAGGAATCTTCTGCGATCCTGGCTGAGATCGGCCGCTGGATGGATAAGAATCATGACAGTATCTACGGCTGTGTACCGGCTGAAAACATTCCGAAGCCGGATTACGGACGTATCACCAGAAACGGAAATAAATACTATGTGCATATTTATGAGAATACACTGGGACCACTTCCACTTCTGGGATTTGATAAGGATAAGATCGTGAAGGTGCGTGCACTGGATGACGGACATGAGGTGCCGATCTCCAATGCATGGATGCACAGCGATTACCCGGATATCGCATTCGTTGATCTGGGACCTGACCCGGTACTTCCGGATCCGGTAGACTATGTTCTCGAAGTAGAGATGGCTGAGTAAAAAACTAATCAATAATAAAAAAAGAACAACAGGAAAAGCAGGAGATATGCGAATCTCAGTTATCCGGTTGTTCTTTTTTACCATAAGGAGAAGGGAAAAGATTATGATTATTTATACAGGAAAAGATTACTATGACGTAAGCAGAAAAGCGGCAAACATCATGTCTGCACAGATCATCATGAAGCCAAACGCTGTTCTCGGACTTGCTACAGGCTCCACACCGGTGGGAATGTACAAGCAGCTGATCGAGTGGTATAAAAAAGGAGATCTGGACTTTTCACAGATCACATCCGTAAATCTTGATGAATACAAAGGACTTTCCGGAGATAACGATCAGAGCTATCGCTATTTTATGAACACAAATCTGTTTGATCATGTAAATATCGATAAGACAAGAACTTATGTGCCAAACGGACTGGAAGAGGACAGTGAGAAAGCCTGTGCGGATTACAATGAGATCATCCGCAGCGTAGGCGGTATCGACATGCAGCTGCTTGGAATCGGCGGAAACGGTCATATCGGATTCAATGAGCCGGGAGCAGCTTTTGAGAAAGAGACTCATTGCGTAGACCTTACAGAGAGCACCATCAAGGCAAATGCAAGATTCTTTGAGACTATGGATGATGTGCCGAAGCAGGCGTATACCATGGGTATCAAGAACATCATGACTGCAAAGAAGATCCTTCTGGTCGCTACCGGAGAGGCAAAGGCAGATGCCCTTTACAAATCTCTCTACGGACCGATCACGCCCAACGTGCCGGCATCTATCCTGCAGCTTCACCCGGATGTGACGGTTGTGGCCGATGAAGGCGCTTTAAAGCTGATCCGTGAGAAGGGGCTGCTGTAAGAGATACTGAGGAAATTTCCACGAATTAAATGAACGCAGATCATGGATATCCGTTTGAAGCAGGCGGATATCAGCGATCACTCATGGGATTTTCCTGATTTGGTTAAAAAAGAAAGTTTCGATTCAACTCTCATCGATGAGCGATGTGCTCAGAGGGTGGATCGAAGCTTTTTGTGCTTTCGGGACGTAAACCTGCAGGCGGCTGCAAGCAGGCCGGTGGGGCGGACATTTGCATTCTCAGGCTTTTTTCAACGTTTTGTGATAAACCATGACAGAAACGATGGCTGTAAACACCTCTGTGATCCAGAATGCGTTCCACACGCCATCAGGACCCATAAAACGGGACAGAAGATATGCGGTGGGCATGATAACGACCACGTAGCGGAAAAGAGAAATAACAAGGGACTGGGTACCTTTTCCAAGGCCTTCCAGGGCACCGGAGGCAGTAACGGATACAGCGGAAACCAGGAAACCGGCGCTGATGATCTTCAGGGCTCTGGAGCCTGCGGCAATGGTTTCCGGGGTAGTTGTGAAAAGTCCCATAAGCTGTCCGGATGCCAGGAGACAGATAACGGTTCCAAAGAGCATGATCACACAGCTGGACTCCAGGGTCAGCCGGAAGATTTTTTTCACACGCTTCATTTCACGGGCACCGAAGTTATAACCGATCAGCGGGCGCATTCCCTGGATGATTCCGTTGGCCGGGAGATACAGGAAGGTCTGCAATTTATAGTAGATGCCGAGGATCACAACGTAACTGTCGGAATAAGAAGCCAGTACGGAGTTTAAAAAAGAAATCAGAAACGATGGCAGTGCCAGGTTCAGGATCGCGGGAACACCGATGGTGTAGAGGCTTTTGTCGGTCTCGATACTGGCTTTCAGAGCTTTTGGCGTCACCCGGACAAGGATCGGACGCAGGATGTAAAAGGCCACATATACAATGATCGTAAGCAGCTGGCCGATGCCGGTTGCCAGAGCTGCGCCCCGGATACCCAGCTTCGGAAAAAAACCGATTCCCCAGATCAGGAACGGATCCAGGATGATGTTGCTGGTACATCCCACCAGCAGGGCGATCATAGATACTTTCATCCGTCCTACAGCCTGGAAAAGTTTTTCGAAGAAAAGGCTGATGGAAATTACTGTGGAAAACATGAAAACGATGGTAGAATACTCCAGCCCCATCCGGATCACAGTTTCATCCTGGGTATACATCTGAAGGAATACGGGCATAACAGCGATGCTGATCACAGTCATCAGGATTCCATGGATCACAGACAGAAAAAATCCGTGGGTTGCGGCGGTGCCTGCCATTTTTTTGTCCCCTGCGCCAAGGTGATAGGAAACTCTGGCGTTGATTCCGATCCCGAAGCCGATGGCAACGGCGTTGATCATGTTCTGGACCGGATAGACAAGGGACAGGGCGGTCATGGCCTGTTCGCTGATCTGTGCCACGAAGAAGCTGTCCACAATGTTGTATAGTGAGTTTACAAGCATGGAAAAGACCATAGGCAGCGCCATGGACGCCAGCAGCGGGCCGACAGGCTTCTCCTTCATAAATGTGTCGTTCATGAAAAATCCTCCTTTATATCAGAATTCACAATGTAGATCATGGGAAAAAAGGTGTGCTTTTTGTGCATAATAAAAGCCACACAATCTGTCTTACTGGTGAAGGCAGATTGTGTGGCGAAAAAAGTCGGAACTGAAAAATCCACACGTTGTTTTAGCGTTTTCACCTTAACAAAAAACAGTGCTGATGTCAAGACTGCACGCAGGAGAAACACCATAAAAAGCTGCAAAAAGAAAGGCTTGATATAAACATCGGAGAGGATTGGCAACGTTAGGCAGGTGCGTGCGGATACGGGCAATATCAGCCTTGAAAAGGTCGTTCTGGCAATATGCACAAAACCTGTCGAACTATGGTGGATAAGTGAAAAACTTTCCAAAAAGTTTTCCACATGACAAAAATCCGCAAATCCGCTAATAATCAAGTTATGCACAAATTTATCCACATTATCCACAAGGATAACCATGTGGATGAGCTGATTTACATAAATAAATTTAAACATATGTTTTGTGTAAAATGATAAAATTGTAAAAAGTGGGAAAAAAGTTCTTAAAACTATTGACATTTTTAAATTCTAAATATCATAAAATTTATTGCAAAAAAGACATAATATAAAAGAATAAAAATAAATAATCAGATAATAGTGAGTAAATTCTTGAAAAACTAATCTATTTAAAAGGGGGATTATCGGATGTATGGAAATGAGGATAAAAAAGAACAGTGCCCAGTTAAAACGGTCACTGCAAGGTGTTGAAAAGTTATTTTCAGATGTGGATAAGTGTGGATAACCCAAAAATCCTCCGCAGAACCGGAAAGATCTGCGGAGGATTTTTTTAACTGTTTTGTTTCATACGCTTGATCACCTTCAGACGTGTAAACTCTTCGCGCTCTTTTTCCTCCAGAGCATTAGTGATATCTCTGGTGAGGGTTTCATATCTGGGGATGGTGATGTTTTTCAGCGCATTGGCACGCTTCTGGGTTTTCTTGATGTTGGTAGCAAGACGGATGGCGGCGTTTTCGATCATGGAGAGCTGGATGGACAGCTCCTTTACACGCTCGAAGGCTGCCTTGGCCTCGTCCAGGGACAGCTTGGTGCTGTAGTAGGCGTAGGTCGGCGTGTTGCTTGCTTTTTTGTCATATTCCACAAGAGGGATCTCGGTTCCCATAACGCTTCTGGTTTTGATTCGGATGGAATCTTCCACAGGAACGGTATGAGAGATCTGGTCTACGAAAGCGATTCCAATTTCCATATTTGCCTTCTGAAGCGCCGCGTAAGCGGTACGGAAGGTCTCATCGATCTGGGACTGAATGTCCTTTGCCTGATCAATCAGCTCCATCATTTCACGGATCAGGATATTACGCTTTTTGTCCATAAGCTCATAGCCCTGTTTGGAAAGAGCCAGAGAGTTTTTTGCAAGTATAAGATTTCCCTTGGTAGGAAAGGTATTCGGATCCATAAAATCACCTCACTAACGGACGGTTTCTCTGTAATACTGATCCAGAACTTTGGTATCGATACGGTCGAGCTCTTCTCTTGGAAGAAGACCAAGAAGCTCCCAGCCCTTATCCAGAGTTTCGATGATGCTTCGATTCTCTGTTTCTGACTGTCCTACAAACTCTGCCTCGAAGGCTTTTCCGAATACAAGGTATTGCTTATCCAGCGGAGAAAGCTCATCCTCACCGATAACGGATGCCAGAGCTCTTGCGTCGCCTACCTTTGCGTAGCAGGAGAAGAGCTGGTTGGCAACATCCTGATGATCGGCACGTGTGAAGCCTTCACCGATACCGTCCTTCATCAGACGGGACAGGGATGGCAGAACATTGATCGGCGGATAGATCGCCTGACCGTGAAGCTGGCGGTCCAGTACGATCTGGCCTTCTGTGATATATCCGGTAAGGTCTGGGATCGGGTGTGTGATGTCGTCGTTTGGCATGGTCAGGATCGGGATCTGGGTTACAGAACCGGTGCCGCCACGGACGATTCCCGCACGCTCGTAAAGAGTTGCAAGCTCACTGTACAGATATCCGGGATAACCTTTTCGGGAAGGAATTTCACCTTTGGAGGAGGAAACCTCTCGCATGGCCTCGCAGAAGG
Source organism: Ruminococcus sp. AF20-12LB (assembly GCF_003478985.1). NCBI lineage: Bacteria > Bacillati > Bacillota > Clostridia > Eubacteriales > Oscillospiraceae > Ruminococcus > Ruminococcus sp. AF20-12LB. The sequence goes on from NZ_QUGH01000007.1 coordinate 86,711, forward strand.
AGGTGATATCTGTAAGGATTACCAGGATGTGCATGCCTTTTTCAAAAGCAAGATACTCAGCGGCAGTGAGGGCGATCTTCGGTGTCAGAAGACGCTCTACAACCGGATCGTTTGCAAGGTTCAAAAACATCACAACGTGATCGGAGGCACCGCTTTCCTCAAAGGTTCTGCGGAAGAATTCGGCTACGTCATATTTGACGCCCATTGCCGCAAAAACAATGGCGAATTTTTCATCGGAATCTGCTCCCAGGGAAGCCTGCTGAACGATCTGTGCAGCCAGCTTATCATGTGGAAGACCGTTACCGGAAAAGATCGGCAGCTTCTGGCCGCGGATCAGTGTGGTCAGTCCGTCGATAGCGGAGATACCGGTGTTGATATAGTTTCGTGGATATTCACGGGTTACCGGATTCAGCGGAAGCCCGTTAATGTTCAGGCTGACTTCCGGTGTGATCTCGCCAAGCCCGTCAATGGGCTGGCCGATACCGTTAAAGGTACGTCCCAGGATCTCAGGGGAAAGCCCGATCTCCATAGGATGTCCGGTAAGACGTGTGTGTGTATTGCCGAGGGACATATTGTCAGTTCCCTCAAAAACCTGGATAACGGCCTTGTCCTCATAGATTTCCACGATACGGCCGATCTTCTGAGTGCCGTCCTCCATGTGGAATTCCACGATCTCCTCGTAAGATGCATTTTTTACACCCTCAAGGACAACAAGAGGGCCGTTTATTTCACTCAGGCCAAGATATTCGATTGCCATAAACTGATCCCTCCTTTAACCGTTTCTTTCCAGTACATTGTCGTAGAAGCGGTCGATATCTTTATGATATTCATCAAAACGCTCCGGCTCTTTATTTGGAACCTCGTATTTGATGGCGATGATACGTTCAAAGATCTTATCCTCCTTCAGCACGGAAACCGGCATGCCACGGTTTACAAGGGCACGGCATTTTTCGTAGAGATAGAGGATGGTTTCCATCATCAGGAACTGCTTTTCCATAGGAACACTGGTGTCCTCCTGGTGAAAAGCGTTCTGCTGCAGGAAGCCCAGACGGATAACCCTGGCGATCTCCAGCGTCAGCTTCTGATCATCCGGAAGAACATCGCTTCCGATCAGCTTGACGATCTCCATAAGAGAGCTTTCCTGGTTGAGGATAGCCATGATCTGGTTTCTGTCATAAACGAATTTCGGGGAGACATGCTCTCTGTACCAGGGAGTCAGGTCCTCCAGATATTCGCTGTAGCTGGTCAGCCATTGGATGGCAGGAAAGTGACGGGCATAGGCAAGAGCCTTGTCCAGTCCCCAGAAACAGCGGACAAAACGTTTAGTATTCTGTGTGACCGGCTCGGAGAAATCACCGCCCTGAGGGGAAACTGCACCGATAATGGATACGGAACCTTCTGTTCCGTTCAGGTTCTGCATCATTCCCGCGCGCTCATAGAAGGCGGAAAGCTTACTTGCCAGATACGCAGGGAAGCCTTCCTCTGCAGGCATCTCCTCCAGACGTCCGGAAAGCTCACGGAGAGCCTCGGCCCATCGGGATGTGGAGTCTGCCATGATTGCTACGTCATAACCCATATCACGGTAATATTCCGCAAGTGTAACACCTGTGTAGATGGAAGCCTCACGGGCTGCAACCGGCATGTTGGAAGTGTTGGCGATCAGTGTGGTACGGTCCATCATCAGGTTTCCGGATTTCGGGTCGATCAGCTTGCTGAAGTCCTCAAGAACCTGTGTCATTTCGTTTCCGCGCTCGCCACAGCCGATGTAGATGATGATATCTGCGTCAGACCACTTGGCGATCTGGTGCTGTGTCATGGTTTTTCCTGTTCCGAATCCGCCTGGAACTGCAGCAGTGCCTCCCTTGGCAATAGGGAAAAGAGTATCCAAGATTCGCTGGCCGGTAAGAAGCGGAACGCTTGCCGGGAAACGTTTGTAGGTCGGTCTCGGCACACGGATCGGCCATTTCTGGGCAAGTGCCAGTTCTTTTTCAGTTCCGTCATCAAGACGGACGGTAACGATGGGTTCCAGAACAGTATAAGCTCCGTCAGGAACGGCATGGATAACGGTTCCGTGTGTGATCGTCGGCGGAACCATGGATTTGTGAAGGATAGAAGCGGTTTCCTGTGTCTCGGCGATAACCGTACCTGCACCGATGACATCGCCTTCTTTTACAGTAATGTGTGTTTCCCATTTTTTCTCTGTGTCAAGAGAGTCAACGCTGACACCACGGGAAATATATTTTCCAGAGGCCTGGGCAATCTCTGCCAGAGGTCTCTGGATACCATCAAAAATATTGTGGATGATTCCCGGACCAAGGAGAACGGAAATGGCGTCTCCTGTTCCGATAACAGTTTCTCCGGGTTTCAGTCCCGTAGTTTCCTCAAAAACCTGTATGGTCGTCATATGTTTCTTGAGACCGATAACTTCTCCAACCAGTTTTTCGGGGCCTACATAGACCATCTCGGAGATCTTGAAGCCGGTGTCGCCCTTGAGGTAGATAACAGGACCGTTAACACCGTAGATAATACCTGTTTTACTCATGTGCTGGACCTCCGTCAAATTTGAATTCTCTGTAAGCTGCCTGATAGCCTTCCTCAAAGGAATTGTCGATGAGGATATTTTTTTCAGGGATTATCGCCTTGATCCCGCCGATAAAGGATTCATCGGAAAGCTTCAGCGGGAAACCGGTCTTTACAGTGAGAGACTTCAGACGGGGTTCATCTTCTTTTGAAAGATAGATCTGGATCTCATCGTGTTCCGCGAAGCAGACAGCTTCCTCGATCTTTGTACAAAGATATTCTTCATAGCGGGGAGATTCCATGAATTTCAGGATCTGTACCCGAACATCTGCAAAAAGTTTTTCTTTTAAGCGGCTCTGCCTGGCAGTCCAGTTTCGCCGGATGTGAAGCTGCTCTGCGGAAAGTGCCTTGTTGATCTCGCGCTTTGCGTTTGCGATCTCGGCTTTGCGGGAACTGGCAGCATTTCCCAGAGACATTTTTTTATGTTCCTCCAGTGCGGCATCCAGGGCTTCCTTGTGTTCCCGGACATCTTTTTCCGCCTGACGGCGGGCTTCTTCCACGGAGGTGTCATAGAAGTGTGTAAGCTTCTCTTCGATTGTCATAATATCACCTGCCTATAATTTTAATCCGATGGCCTCATTTACATAAGAAGTAATGAAATCAGGCCTGCGGCCGGTACCATGTCTGTCAGGAATTTCAATGATGAGAGGTGTTTTGTGATGAAGCTTGACATCATCAATGATCTCAGGAAACTCCCGGCCGAATTTTTCGGTCAGGAGTATGATTCCGATCTCTTTGTCTGCGATGGTGCGCTCTAGAGCTTCCTTCAGCTCGTCGTGCTCATGAACGATCACACCCTCTACACCGGCCAGTCTCATTCCTGTCAGAGTATCAATATTGTCACTGATCAGATACATTTTCATATCAAAGTTTACCCAGGATCATGAAAGAGATGATCAGTCCATAAAGAGCAACACCTTCGGCAAGACCTACGAAGATAAGAGATTTACCAAGGATGCTCTGATCTTCACTGATCGCTCCAAGTGCTGCGCTTGCCGCACTGGCAACGGCAATACCACCACCGATACAGGAAAGTCCGGTAACAAGTGCTGCTGCGATGTAACCCATACCTGTTGCAAGGCCTGCGTCAGCGCCTGTAGCAGCCTGTACGGAAGCTCCGCCTGCAAATGTTACTGCAATGGCAACAAGCATGATCCCGAAGAAGAAAAAGGCGTTGACACCAAGAGCTGTTTTGTAGCGGCCGCGGTTTTTTTCGCCGAGAAGATAATAACCAAATGGAAGAATGATGCTGAGTACAAGTGCAACTGCGATTGTGATCTGTGTAATGACTGTCATGATGATGACCTCCTTAATATTCGTTTAATTGAATGCCCGGATCAGAATGCGTTCCGACTCTGGCATTTTATTTGTTCTTGGAGCAGAACGGCTCGAATTTCCGTCCGCTGCCCTTGTAAAAACGGCTGAACATTTCGTAATATTCCAGACGGAGTACCTGGATACCTACGATCAGGCCCTCCATAGCGCATACAAACAGGTTTCCGAGAATGATGACGATCCAGTTCGGACTGCCGTTCTCTGCGCCTGCAAGCATAAGTACAACCTCCATCATAGCTGCGTGGCTGACTGCAAAAGCACCGATACGCACGAAGGAGAGTGTATTGGAAAAGTAGCTCAGGATAACCTCGAACAGTTCAAAGATACCCTGTACGATAAACATGCCTTTTTCTTTTGGCATAACCTCGGCTTTTTTTTCTACCAGGTTTGTAAGAGGCTCCTTGAAGAAAATAAGAAGCAGCGGTAAAACAAACATAATGGCAAGGACTGCACCACCCGGAACAGCATGCCCGGATACAAAAAGTCCGATGCAGAGAACTGCGGAGCCATAAAATACAAGTCCTGCCACAGCGTTGGTGTCAAACCAGGTTTTTTCAACGTCATGCATCTTAAAGGAATTGATGATGTTGAAAACCATACACAGGAGGATGATTCCCATGCCGAAGCCGATGGCAACAATAAATACGGTATTCAGTTTTCCGATAAAAGGTATGGTCGTCATACTGTTCACAGGCCGCAGCCACAGAGCAGGTATGACATCCTCAAATCCAAAGATGCTTCCGAACATCAGACCGAAAAATGTGGAAAAGACTCCGGCGCAGCTGATGATTCCGGCAAGATCGATATGCTTTAGTTTGTACAGGAGCAATCCTCCGATAAAAAGCAGGAGTCCCTGTCCTGCATCACCGAACATGGCTCCGAAAATAAAGGAGTAGGTGATGGCGACAAACCAGGTGGGGTCCATCTCACCATAGGCGGGAAGTCCGTACATTTTTACATACATTTCAAAGGGCTTGAAAAGCTTTGGGTTTTTCAGCTTGGTCGGTGGCTGATGGTTCTGGTCGTGCTCCGGCGTATTGGTATCTTCTCCGTCTACCAGGCAGAAGATTTTTTCGTCGGATGAGATTTCGGCTTGAAAGGCTCTGGTGTCGGCTTCTGTCATCCAGCCGCAGAGAATATAGAAATTTTCATGCTTTCCGGTGCAGGCAGCCGCTTTACGGACATCGAAATTTCTGGAAAACTGAAGAAGGGTGTTTCTGGCGGTAACGATGGCTTCTGCCTGATCCGCAAGAAATCTCTGGTATTTCTGTTTCTGTGCTTCCAGATGCTTCAGGGCATCCTCGTATTGTTTGCTTACGCTTGAAAATGCCTGCTGGGCAGTTCCGGTATAATTATCCGGCACAAAGATCTTCTCAAAGTGCATAGAAGAGTAGGCGGCATCGATTTTGTGCGCTTCATGCTTCGGTACGAAGTAAACGCCCCAGACGTATTGGTCATCTTCATCACATTTAAGGAAGATCGTGTTCAGATTGTCGTAAATATATTTCTTGAATTTCTCATAATACTGTTTCTCGATACGTCCGAAATGAAAATGGATATACTTCAGATGAAGTATGGATGAAATATCATAATCAATATTTCGGAAGGGACGTATGATCCGCAGTGACTCTTCCAGAGAGGAACATTTTTCTTCCAGTTCGGACTGTTCCTTCTGGAGCTGATCCGCCTGGGAGCGGATCTCCTTTACTGTGGAAAGTGCTGTTTCAATACCCGGGCTTCTGTTGGAAGTGGACGGAGGAGTTTTTAGCTCCTCATAAATGGTATTGATGGAATTTAAGGCATCTCTGTAAGGGTTGACATCCAGGAAAGGCGTCAGACTTTCTACTGTGGTCAGCTCTGAGAGAGCGTTTTCCAGATGGATCTCGTACTTGCACAGGTAGGTGTTTACAACCCGGTCGATATCTGCCTTGGGACCGGTGATGCTCAGAAAATTCATTTTTTCAATCACGTTGCTACCTCCTGGTTATTAACCGTTGCGTATATAACGCAGGGATTGTTCTGGGTCCACGCCATAGCGCACGCATTCAAGGGCAATGGTCAGACGGTTGACTTCATGTTCTTTGTGATATAAATAGGAATAGATGACTGCTACGGAATAGGGATCCTTGCGTGCTTCCTGTTCCAGTATGCTGCGAAGAATATAGTTATAAAATTCTTCCAGACTGGCGACGGTCAGCTGTTCGTATTTTTTACCATAATAAGTCCCATTGAAGATACGACGGAACTCTTCTGGTGTAGGGGCTTCCACAAGGGTGGTGATCTCCTCTTTGCGGAGCTTGTAGTTCATGGGGACCAGCAGTGCGTAAATAGCAGCCGGTTCCATCTGAAAGCAGCGTTTGGAGCGCTGGATGAACTGCAGGTTCAGCATATCGAATTTTTCACCGTAAGCCCTGGTGATCTGTTTCAGATCGTTACCTTTGAAAAGCTTCTTCCGCACATTCCAGATCTGTGAAAAATACGAAAGGTCAAGTGCCATGCCGAAGTCAAAAAGCGTGGCATTTCCACGTTCATTGACCTGAGACAGCGGAATAAAAAAATCATTTCCCTTCAGTGCCGCAATGAATTCATCCATATTGGTGCAGGCGGCAAGCCTGTCAATGTCCAGCTTGGAATGATGTCTGAAAAAATCGCGGTAGGGAGAAATATCCACGGGATCGGTGTCCCGGTGGTCAAAGAGATTCGTCATGATTTCTTTCAGGACGCGGATCTCATAACGCCTCGAGTAAAGCGACAGGAACGTTCGCTGTTCCTGATTTGCAAAGTGGTAAAGCCTTGAAAAATTCAGGAAGATGGATTTCTTCAGGAGTTTTTCTATCTGTCCGCGGTGAAGATCATTTTCATCGAGACCGGACCAGACATTCTGATATTCAGGAGTCCGTTTCAGGTAGGCTGTTACCTGGGGGACATTGGGAAGCTGAACGATTTCTTCCAGCTGCTCATCTGTCACAAGCCTGCTCTGCATGGCGCGGATCTTGGTGGAGAGTCCGCTGTATGAGAGGACAGAGCCCATTGAATCACTTCCTTTCCCTTCAGGTTTCGGTGATGCCTGTTATTTTCTGAAACAGCTCACTGCAAAGACTTTCGTGATGGGCTTCGTAATAGGCGTCCAGCCTGGAAAGCTGGTTTTCGGTTTCTGCACGAAGCTCATTGATCCGGGCGTCTTTCTCACGGGCCAGATCTTCACGGATCTTCTGGATCTCGTCGCTGGTTTCTTTTTCAAGTGAAGCGTCGAATTCCTTCGTCTGTTTTTCTGCTTCTTCCGAGAGAGCCTGTTTCTGTCGCGCAGCGTCCTGCATGATGGCATTGGCTGTAGCTTCGATTTCCGAAAGCTTATTTAGGATTTGTTCCATAGCGCCCTCCTTGTTTGTTTATAGTTTATAATTGATTTTTATATGATACACCTTTTTTATGGTAAAAACAACTAAAAAATTGTTAAATTTTTTGCAATTATTGAATAAATATGTTCAAAAAGAGACGAAAAAAAGAAATTTGTTTATTAGACGATGATTGAGTTTTGGGAAAAAATGAAAACCGCAAAGGGGCCGTAAAGCCACGGCCCCTCTGCACACCCCTCGGGCTTTTTTTAGGAGTTCTTGGTTGTGGCGGTGTGAGGTTGTTGACTTGTGTATGTATGCTGCGGTGTTGGATGTGTGAGGTTGAGCCGATGTATGTGGATGCGGATGGTGTTGGATGCGGACGGCGAGGCGCGTTGCTGTCGCCTGGTTGAGAGGGTTTGAGTGGATGCGGATGGTGTTGGATGCGGACGGCGAGGCGCGTTGCTGTCGCCTGGTTGAGAGGGTTTGAGTGGATGCGGATGGTGTTGGATGCGGATGGTGTTGGAAGTGGACGGCGAGGCGCGTTGCTGTCGCCTGGTTGGTTGGGTTTGAGAGGATGCGGTGGTGTTGGGGTGGACGGCGAGGCGTTTTTGTTGTTGCTTGGTTGAGGATTTTTTTTATTTTTTGCTTGCGGCGGGGTGGGGGTTACATGTATAGTTGAGTATTGGAATGTTGTTTGATAAGAATCATTGAGACATTATTATGGAAAGATTATTGGAGGTTATTTATGAGATTACGAAATATTCCGGGTGCTAAGGATGCTATTTTGGATTGTGAGTGGGTAGTTGATGAGCCGGAGAGGTTTAAAGGAAAGTGGGATGAGGTTTTTGGAGTGAAGAGACCGCTTTTTCTGGAAGTTGGTATGGGGAAGGGGCGTTTTCTGATGGATATGGCAAGACTTCATCCGGAGAGAAATTTTGTGGGAATTGAGATGTATGACAGTGTGCTTCTTCGGGCGCTGCAGAAGAGAGAGGAACTGGAATCGGCAGGAGAGGAGTTTTCCAATCTTGTTTTTATCCGGGTGGATGCAAGATTGCTGCCGGAGATTTTTGAGAAGGATGAGGTTAATGGGATCTATCTGAATTTTTCGGATCCGTGGCCGAAGGCGCGTCATGCAAAGAGAAGACTTACGTCCAGGGAATTTCTGGCAAGATATGAGAAGATTTTGAAAAAAGAAGGAACTGTAGAGTTTAAGACAGATAACCGTGGTCTGTTTGAGTTTTCCCTGGAAGAGGTTAGGGATTCCGATTGGAATCTGGAGGTGTGTACCTTTGATCTTCATCATGATGAGGAGCTGGTGAAGGGAAATGTCATGACGGAATATGAGGAGAAGTTTTCTTCTATGGGAAATCCGATCTGTAAAATGGTGATCAGACAGAAATAGAGGGAATAAGATGCAGGAAGAAATTTTTGAAAAGTATCCTATACCAAAGGCATATTTTAAGCTGGCACTTCCGGTTGTGTTCAGTATGGTTATCTCGCTTGTTTATAATATGGTAGATACGTATTTTATCGCAGGAACCGGCAATACGGATCTGGTGGCGGGGGTTGCCCTTGGATCACCGATCTTTACCCTGATGATCGCGCTGGGAGATATTTTCGGACTTGGCGGCAGTTCTTTTATTTCCAGGCTTTTTGGAGAAAAAAGATACGAGGACGCAAAGCGGATCAGCGTATTCAGCTTTTATGGCGCGATCGTCAGCGGTGTTGCAGTTGCGGCTGTACTGATGATCTTCAGAAGTCTGGTATTGGGACTTCTGGGTGCAAGCGAGGCCACTTGGGAGTATGCGTCACAGTATTATACCTGTATTGCACTGGGTGCGCCGTTTATCATTGTTGCGCTGACACCGTCCAATCAGTTACGAACAGAAGGATTTGCGACGGCTTCGATGGTTGGTTCTGTACTTGGCGCAGTTGTAAACATTATTCTGGATCCGATCATGATCTTTGTACTGGGCTGGGGTGCGGCCGGCGCAGCTACAGCGACCGTGATCGGAAATGTTTGTACCGATATTTTCTTTGTATGGTTTCTTATTAAAAAGAGCAAAAATCTTTCTGTGGATCCCAGGGGATTTCACATTTCCAGGTCGGAGATAGGAGCGGTTTTTGCCATTGGTATTCCGGCTTCTGTTACTAATCTGATGCAGAGCATCGGAATTGCGCTGACAAACCGCGCGTTGCTGGGATTTGGTGACGATAAGGTTGCAGCTATGGGAATCGTTATGAAAATTAATATGATCGCTGCGTTGGTCCTGGTTGGTTTTGCCTTTGGTGGACAGCCGCTGACCGGATACAATTACGGCGCGAGAAACCGCACAAGGTTGAAAGCAACTTTGAAGTTTGCATATCTTCTTGAGGGAGGAATGGCGCTTGTACTGATGGCGGTACTTGGATTTTTTGCCCCGCAGATGGTAAAGATCTTTATGAGCGATCCTTCCGTTGTGGAAAATGGCGCGCTGATGCTTCGGCTGCAGCTGGCGGGAATGTTGTGTATGGGAATCGTGCTGATCAGCACCTGTACGTTTCAGTCTGCAGGACAGGCTATGGGAGCTTTTCTGTTATCAGTGAGCAGACAGGGAGTGGTCTTTGCGGTTGTACTGATGATCGCTCTTAAGGTGGCAGGGTATCATGGCGTTCTGGCTTCTCAGGCAATCTCGGATTTCCTTACGGCAGTGCTGGCGGTGGTGCTGGTATGGCGCTGGTGGAAAAAAGTGGATTTCTAAGAGTCCGCTTTAAATACTTTGCGCAAATATCAGGAAACAGATCAGGATATTTTCATATAATAAAATATCCGTGATGTTGGAAAGGTATTTGCGCAAAGCAGGAGGCCATAAGTTTTGAAAAAAAGAAAATTCAGATCCTTGCAGCAGAATCTCCATACGGTAAGCCGCAGCATTAACAGCCAGGCTGCCCATATCAGAAATTCGTTGTCGGAAATGGAAAAAATGCTGGATAAAATTGCATCAAATGAAGATATAAAAAATAAAAAAGAAAAAAATAAAAAAAATTAAAAAAAGGTGTTGACTTTCTTCAAATCATAACGTATAATACAACATGTCTTGAGGAACGAACGAAACAAAAAACGAAAGACAAACAATTAAATAAGCGTCTTTAGCTCAGTTGGTAGAGCACCTGACTCTTAATCAGGGTGTCCAGGGTTCGAACCCCTGAAGACGCACTAAAAGCACTGTTTTTGCAGATATGGAGCTGCGGGGACGGTGTTTTTTCGTTGCGTTTATGTGGGGGTTAAGGTGGGATATCCGGGTGTTTGATTCAGATATTATAGATCAGATGTTTTTTTAGGAAAAGTACCTCAGATAAAAAGGAGGGCCGGGTCTTGGAAGGGACCCGGCAGAGTATGAAAAGAAAAATAAGTAATGATCTATAAGATGAAAAAGCTTTGTGCTTTATTTGATTAATAATATACCGTCAAAATGTGATGGAACTGTGAGAAGCGTTTTAAAAATTTGTGAGGAAAGTCTAAATATCTTATAAAGTCTGATAAACTGCGAAGAAGTTATTCGGTGTAGAGCCGCGTAGCGAAGCGGATTGCGAATATCCGCTTGACTCGAATCAAGTAAGTCCCCTGCGGGGGGCGAAAAGCAATAGCAGTCGGTGGGGCTTGTAAGAATAGAAAATTCTGAAATTTGTACAAAAATAGTGAAAATAAATAAGACTTTTTTAAGCCGATACGGTATAATAAACCATAGCATAAAAATCCGGAGGGGAAATGAACGAGTATGGATGTGGTACACATGTTATATGAACAGGTGCGGAAATTTTTCTGAGGGGTATAAATGAATATATCTATATTTTATATTCAGCGGAAAATGTGATATCCGGAAAGATGGTTCAATTCTGAGGTATTCAGATGAAAAGGGAGGAGATGGCTATGGAGAAAGTGTTTGAGGCGATCAATGGAGTGTTCAGCTTTATCGGTCCACTGTCTGATTTTCTGTGGGAGTTCCCCACGAATTTTGACTGGTACAGCAGTATCCCGATTCTGGGAAATATATCCTTTGCGATCATATTACTTCTTGGGTCCGGGATTTTTTTCAGTTTCAGGATCGGTTTTATGCAGGTGACTTACTTTAAAAAAGGAATCCGAACCATGACGGAGAAACGTGTTGTGGAAACAGGAATTTCGCCGCTTGCATCGTTTTTCCTGAGTTCAGCTATGCGTGTAGGACCGGGAAATATCCTGGGCGTAACAGGTGCTATTGCAGTGGGTGGACCGGGGGCCCTGTTCTGGATGTGGATATCTGCGTTTTTCGGGATGGCAGTTGCATACATGGAGGGTGTCCTTGCTCAGATTTTCAAGGAGAAGAAGGACGATGAGTTCGTAGGAGGTCTTCCTTTTTATGGGAGAAAGCTTCTTGGAAATAAGGTATGGATCGGTGTTTTTCTTTCGGTATTGTATATTCTGTATGCGCTTTGCTGTCTGCCGGCACAGGGCTTTAACGTTGTTTCATCAGTAGGACGCATGGCAGAGATCATAACCGGAAAAACCATTCCAAGCGGATCAGCCTTCTATTATATAGTAGGTACACTGATCGTAATCCTCACAGCAGCTATCGCATTTGGCGGAATCAAAAAAGTATCCAGATGGACAGATATGATGGTGCCGGTGATGGCAGTGCTCTATATGGTAGTAGTGTTACTTCTTATCATATTGAATTTTACCCGTATTCCGTATTTCTTCGGAAGTGTGTTTGCAGGAGCCTTTAAGCCGGATGCATTTTTTGGAGGTGTTTTTGGAACAGTTCTTGCACAGGGCGTAAAACGAGGCCTGATGTCCAATGAGGCTGGTCAGGGAACGATCACCATGTCAGCAGCAGCAGCTGACGCAAAGCATCCATGTGAGCAGGGTGTGATCGCTTCTCTGGGAGTTTTTCTTGATACCATTGTGATCTGTACACTTACCGGATTTGTGGTAGTTATGGCACATTGCTGGACGGGAGCAGATGCGGAAAGCTGGCAGGCTCTTGATAAACTTCCAAAATATACGGAGTCCATTGCTGTGCTGACTCCGGGAACTGCAATGAACGGGATCGTTACATTTCTTGTAACCTTATGTTTCTGCCTGTTTGCATTTACCTGTCTGCTTGGAATGATCAGTTTTTCGGAAATCGCAGCCAACCGTATCCGCAAGGATAAGATCTGTATTAATTTTGTACGCTGTATCGGTCTTTTTGTTGCCGCATTTGGTATCCTCTGTAATATCGCAGGACTGGAGCTTGGAAATCTCTGGGCATTTTCTGATCTTGGAAATATTCTGATCGTATTTTTCAACGTACCGATCGTTTATGTCGGTGCGAAATATGTTTTCCGGGCGACCAGACATTATAAGAAGAATGACGGTACTCCGTTTACATCGGAGATAATTGGAAGAAATGACTGCGCTTACTGGGATGAGCAGGCAAAAAAAACAGTGAAAAATTTTTCCGGAAAATAAAAAGTCCGGCGGGAGATAAAATTAGCATTGTAAAAGTGCATGTACTCATTTATAATGAGTAACAGATTCTAAAGATGTTATAAATAACAGGAGGAAAGCCTTGAAAAGAGAATTAGTTATTGTCATTGATTTTGGCGGTCAGTACAATCAGCTGGTTGCAAGACGTGTCAGAGAATGTAATGTATATTGCGAAATTTATTCTTACAAGACAGATCTTGAGAAGATTAAAGCGATGAATCCTAAGGGAATCATCCTTACCGGCGGACCAAACAGCTGCTATGAGGCAGATTCACCGACTTACCAGAAGGAATTATTTGAGCTTGGTATTCCGGTACTTGGACTTTGCTATGGAGCACAGCTCATGATGCATGTCCTTGGCGGAAAAGTTGAGAAGGCAGATGTCAGCGAATACGGTAAGACAGAGCTTCTCATCGATAAGAAAGATTCCAGGATCTTCAAAAATGTATCCGACAAAACAATCTGCTGGATGAGCCATACAGACTATATTTCCCAGACTGCACCGGGATTTGAGATCGCTGCACATACTGCAGACTGTCCGGTAGCAACTGCACAGAATGAAGAGAAGAAACTGTATGCGATCCAGTTCCACCCGGAAGTACTGCACACAGTAGAAGGAAAGACAATGCTGTCCAACTTCGTACTTGGTGTCTGCGAATGTGCCGGAGACTGGAAGATGGATGCCTTTGTTGAACACACGATCAAAGAGATCCGCGAGAAAGTTGGTGATGGAAAAGTTCTCCTTGCCCTGTCAGGTGGTGTAGATTCCTCCGTAGCAGCAGGACTTCTTTCCAGAGCGATCGGCAAGCAGCTTACCTGCGTATTTGTAGATCATGGTCTTCTTCGTAAGGATGAAGGTGATGAGGTTGAAGGTGTATTCGGACCGAATGGTCAGTTTGACCTGAACTTTATCCGCGTGAATGCACAGCAGAGATATTACGACAAGCTTGCCGGTGTTACAGAGCCTGAAGCGAAGCGTAAGATCATCGGTGAGGAATTTATCCGTATCTTCGAGGAGGAAGCCAAGAAGATCGGTGCTGTAGATTTCCTTGCACAGGGAACCATTTATCCGGACGTTGTAGAGAGCGGTCTCGGCGGAGAATCCGCAGTGATCAAATCCCACCACAACGTAGGAGGCCTTCCGGATTTCGTTGACTTCAAAGAAATCATTGAGCCACTTCGTGACCTGTTCAAAGATGAGGTCCGTAAAGCCGGCCTTGAGCTTGGAATTCCGGAAAGACTGGTATTCCGTCAGCCATTCCCGGGCCCGGGACTTGGAATCCGTATCATCGGTGAAGTTACCGAGGAAAAAGTACGCATCGTACAGGATGCAGACTACATCTACCGTGAAGAAGTCGACAATGCAGCCGCCGACTACAAAAAAGAACACGGAGAAGATCCGTCCTGGATGCCGAACCAGTACTTTGCAGCCCTTACAAATATGCGAAGCGTAGGTGTAATGGGAGACTTCAGAACATACGATTATGCAGTGGCGCTTCGCGCCGTTAAGACCATTGACTTCATGACTGCGGAGTCTGCTGAGATTCCTTATGCAGTACTTAATAAGGTGATGAACCGTATTATTAATGAAGTTAAGGGCGTAAACCGCGTATTCTATGATCTTACTAGTAAGCCGCCGGGAACGATTGAGTTCGAATAAATCGAGTTGCTTAAAAAAGCCAGTGTTTATGCGGGTTTCAGCGATTTCGATTAGTCTTTTGATAACAAATTGATAACAGTCATAGCAAGTGCCATTATTCTTGTTATCCAGTGGTTTATGGGTAACGGAACAATTAACAGGTGGCTTGCAGACTAAAGTTCGGAGCTTGGCTCTGAACAAATTCCATATTATAAACTAAGCCCTTAGCTGTGGTTAATAACCATAGTTAAGGGCTTTTTTGTCGTTGCCAAAGCATCTGTAGGGAGCTGCCAGTGGCAGGTCCTGTAGGTGCTTATTTATCTTTCAAGTGGTCTTTGAATGCTTCCACGAGAGCGTCACTTAATTCCTGTGATGGAACTTTTGCCCAACGCTGTGTGGTGTCGAACTCTGGATAATGGTAACGCCAGTTATCGTATTCTTCTCTGTTGATTTCTTCGGAAGATAGCTTGTCTGCCTGTTCTTTCCAAGCATACAGCATTTTGAGGAGTTCATATGCTTCTCTGCCTTTGTCCTTGTTGACCTTTAAGCATACCTCTCCGTCTGCTTCACTGACAGTAAGACCGTAAATATCTTCAAGGGTAAACAGAGTGTGCATAAGACCGATATAGCTGTCTATGTCAGGAACATCAAGAGCCTGTGGAGAAACATCAAGCACCTGTGCCAATGCATTTGTAAGGTCTGCTTTCGGTTTGCGTGTACCAGTTTCGTACTGTGCCAAACGCACATCAGCACTCTTTTCTGGAAAACCGATTGCTGTACCGAGATACTTTTGTGTCATACCACGCATTAGTCTGAAAAAATGTATTCTTTCGCTGATAGCCATAATGATACGCTCCTTTTATATTTAGTGAAATAAGTATAGCAGAAATGTTTAGTGGAAGTCAAGAAAAACCGAAACAAAAATGTTTAATATTTTCTTTGCAACCACTTGACAATAGCAAATATGTTTAGTAAAATAAATTACGAATTAAACAAATATGCTTAATGCGACAACTGAATGACCGTCCGAAAAGCCAAACCGCCAAGACCTCGTCGGAGCAAGTTCCGTATCGTTCGCTTGTGTGCAAGCACAAAAGCTCATTCGCTGCACTGCTCCTCCTCTTCCCCAAAAGTCTCCGACTTTTCGGGAACCCCTATACGAGCGAGCGCCTGATGTACTGCGGTGCATTGGGACAGCACAGCGCCTGCCGACAAGCAGGAGTGCCTGTTGGAACTTTAACACGGAGAAAGCGGCAAGCAAAAAATTATTTTAAGAAAGGAAGAAAAAGGATATGGAAAACAGATTTATCCGAGCCGAAGATGTGGCTCAGGAACTAAACGTATCAAAACCTTATGCATATAAACTCATCAGACAATTAAATGAGGAATTGAAAGCAAAGGGCTTTATTACGATTGCAGGGCGTGTAAATCGCCAGTATTTTTACGAAAGGCTCTACGGAGCAGGAAAGGGGGAAATGTAAATGCCGGTATTTAAGAATGAAGATAACGGTACTTGGTATGTGATGGCAAGGTATGTGAACTGGAAAGGGGAACGCAAGCAGAAATGCAAGCGTGGCTTTGCTACCAAACGAGAAGCACAGGAATGGGAAAGAATGTTCAAATTGCAGACTTCTTCAGACCTTGATATGAGTTTTGAAGCCTTTACGGAGCTTTATATCAATGATGTGAAGAACCGTTTGAAGGAAAACACGTGGCTTACCAAAGAGCATATCATACGCACAAAGATACTTCCGTATTTCGGGAAACTGAAAATCAGCGAGATTTCCACAAAGGAGATTATTACTTGGCAGAATGAAATGCTTGCCTATCGTGATGAGAAGAAAAAGCCTTATTCACAGACGTATCTGAAAACGCTGCACAATCAGTTGTCCGCCATTTTCAATCACGCTGTCCGCTACTATGAACTGCGTTCCAATCCTGCGGCAAAGGTGGGAAATATGGGACGTGAGGAACACAAGGAAATGCTGTTCTGGACAAAGGAAGAATACAAGAAATTCTCTTTTGAGATGATGGACAAGCCTGTTTCCTTTTATGCGTTTGAAATGCTTTACTGGTGCGGTATCCGAGAGGGCGAGCTGTTAGCTTTGACTCCGGCAGATTTCAACTTTGATAAGGAAACAGTCACAATCAATAAATCCTATCAGCGTTTGAAAGGGCAGGATGTGATTACTTCTCCGAAAACGAAAAAGAGCAACCGCACGATTAAAATGCCGAAGTTTCTGTGTGAGGAAATGAAAGAATATCTCGGTATGCTTTACGGATTGAAGAAGAAAGACCGTATCTTTACGGTGACGAAAAGCTATCTTCATCACGAGATGGACAGAGGGGCAAAGGCGGCAGGCGTGAAGCGTATCCGCATTCACGATCTCCGTCACAGCCACATTTCACTCTTGATTGATATGGGCTTTTCTGCGGTGGCGATTGCTGACCGAGTTGGTCACGAAAGTATTGATATTACTTATCAGTACGCACACCTCTTTCCGTCAAAGCAGATTGAGATGGCAGAAAAATTAGATGATTTAGGGAAAGGAGATTTTGAAAATGTCAGCTAAGAACAGAGATAACAAAAATCGTTGGAGGAATATCACAGTAGGGTTTCGAGTATCGCCCGAAGAAAACGAACTCATTAACAGAGCTGTAGCTCTATCAGGATTGCCAAAACAGGAGTATTGTTACCGCCGTTGCTTAAATCAGGATGTGGTGGTACAGGGCAATCCGAGAGTGTATAAGGCGTTGAAAACGGAATTTGCCACAGTCCTTGCGGAACTGAAAAGGATTGAAGCAGGAAAAGGTGTGGATGATGAACTGCTGAGTGTAATAGAACTGATTTCCATTATTCTCGGCGGTTTGAAAGGAGAGGATGCGAATGGAGAATAAAAAAGAAATGACTATTCCAAATGTATCTGCGGCAACAGATGCGGAACAGTCACTTTCCAAATGTACTGACAATAGTATAGTCAATCAGGATACGGATTTCAAGGGGTACGAGCAATCTTTTGAAGAAATGCAAAGGGAAATACTCAGACAGTTAGACCCTTCCTATCTGAAAACAGTATCAATGACAACGCTGTATGATACGGTGTTTGAGGTTCAGACACCACTTATCGACGGTCTGCTCCAAAGGGGAACTTACCTTTTCGTAGGTTCCCCGAAAGTGGGAAAGAGCTTTATGATGGCACAGCTTGCCTATCATATCAGCACAGGCACACCGCTTTGGGAGTATAAGGTGCGTAAGGCAACGGTGCTTTATTTTGCCCTTGAAGATGATTACCCACGTTTGCAGAAGCGATTGTTTCAGATGTTCGGTGCAAAGGAGACAGGCAATCTGTATTTCGCAACGGAATGTAAAACGGTCAATGGCGGACTGGAAGAACAGATAAGAGGGTTTATGAGGGAACACCCAGACACAGGCTTGATTATCATAGACACCTTAAAGCGTGTGCGTGAAGCAGGCGGAGCAGATTACAGCTACGCAAGTGATTATGATGTTGTGGCAAGGCTGAAAGCGTTGGCAGACAGTTACAAGGTTTCAATGCTTATTGTTCATCATACACGCAAACAAAAATCGGAAGATATATTCGATATGATTTCAGGCACGAATGGTCTGATGGGTGCGGCAGACGGTGCATTTGTTCTCAGTAAGGACAAGCGTACTTCCAACAATGCCACACTTGATGTTGCTGGCAGAGACCAGCAGGATATGAAAATCCATCTTGTAAGGGACAGCGAGCGATTGGTGTGGAACTTTGCAAAATCGGAAACGGAGATGTGGAAAGAACCGCCCGAACCTCTGCTTGAGAAGATAGCGGATACGCTCTTTTCGGAAAGTGACAGATGGGAAGGAACTGCTTCGGAACTTTGCGAAAGGCTTGCGGTGGATATAAAGCCGAATGTACTTTCTTTAAGGCTCAGTATCAACGCAAGCAGGCTGTTTCGTGATTACGGTATCCGTTATCAGAACAGCCGCACACACGACGGAAGAAAGGTTTCACTTTGGAAAGAAACCGAGCAGACGGCGTGACAAACGGTGTCAAAGGTGTCAATGTTTTTGAGAGCAGCACGCTGTGAAAAACATTGTCACCATCGTCACACTTTGACACCGGATAAAGTTTAGGGGAGTGTGCAGAGAGTGCCTTTTCAAAGGCGGCTCTTTGGTCTCGCCTGCTGGCTCGGTCGGTTCGCAGGCGTGTGTGCCACCGGCACACGCTCACCCCTCGGAGAGCCTTCGGAGAACGCAAAACCTGTTTACAGGTCGCATTTTTGATGGGTGTACCCGTCAAAAGTGCTTTTGCGTTACTTTTGACAAAAGTAACAAAACCTGAGAATGTTGAAATTTACAGATGGGAGATGAAAAAATGCAGAGAACGATAAGTGCAATGGTCGGTAAAGGCTCGGTCAATCACAATAGCCGAAAGTTCCGAGCAGAAAATGTAGACGGAACTCGTACTCATCTCAATATCGACTACTGCAATGAAAATATAAAGACAGTTTATCACGAATTGTTTGATGAAGCATTGGAAAGATACAATGCCAAGCAGATAAGGTCAGACCGAAAGATAAAAGATTATTATGAAAAAATCCGAAGTTCCAAGCAGGAAAAACCGTTCCACGAAATCATTTTACAGGTGGGCGGTAAGGGAAATATGAACGCCGATACGGAAAACGGAGAACTGGCAAAGCAGATTTTAGATGAATACTATCAGGGTTTTCAGGAGCGAAATCCACAGCTTCGGGTGTTCTCGGCTCATCTGCATATGGATGAAGCTACACCACATCTGCACATAGATTTTGTACCTTTTACCACAGGCAGCAAGCGTGGACTTGATACAAGAGTGTCACTAAAGCAGGCTCTTGCAACGCAAGGTTTTAAGGGCGGCAGTCGTGGCGATACGGAGTGGTCGCAATGGATACAGTCCGAAAAAGAACAGCTTGCGGCGGTGATGGAACGTTATGGGATTGAGTGGGAACATTTAGGCACACACGAAAAACATCTTTCTGTTTTGGATTATAAAAAGCAGGAAAGAGAAAAAGAAGTGGCGGCATTAGGTGCGAAAATCGAGCAGAAACAGATTGAATTTGATGTGTTGTCGGAACGAGTATTGAACTATGATAAGGCAAAAGACGAGCTGTCAAATCTTGAAATAGAGCTTGATACTGCACCGAAATATCAGTTGCCAGAACCAGAGAAATTTATGACTGCAAAGGCATATAAAACCAAAATGGCAGAGCCGGTTGTAAGGAAATTGAAGCAACTTGTCAAAACGGTGCTTGCCCGCTGCTTTGAGGGGTGGGACAACTATCATAGGCTGAATACAGCGAATGCACAGTTATACCGCACCAATCAGCGTTTGGAGAAAGTCAATGAAAGATTGACCGAAGAAAACAAAATCCTAAAAGCAGAAAATAAAGATTACAGCCTGCTCCGTAAGGTTTTTGGTCGCAAACAGATAGATGATTTGTTGGAGCAGGCAAGAACAGTTAAAGGTCGCAAGCGTGATAATACACGATCACGATAGACAAAAATCACAGGAGGAAAAGGAAAATGACAAAGACAATTTTTGAAGAAATGGGCGGAACTTATAGACAGGTGGGTGATTATTTATTGCCGAACATCACAGTACCAGCCGAAGAAGAAATAGAGCCGATTGGTTTATGGGGGAAACGACATGCAAGGCATTTAAAGGAACACTATAAAGTGTTATATATGAACCTGCTGACAAGCGGAAAGCTGCATAGTTATCTTGCAGAAGTCGATAAGCAAGCAGAGGATATGTTTCTTCGACTGGTAAAGGAATATGCCGACAGACAAGATGTGACGGAACAATTAAAGAAAGATAATCCCTACGAATGGATTGGAAGAATGAATAATATTCAGGCTTGTGTGAGGGAAGTTGTAGGAACGGAGTTGATTTACACATAAGCGTTTTACGGTATGGTGCTCCTGCGTTTGCTGGAGTGCTGTGGTTGTGGTTGTAAAGAGGTTGTGAAAGATTGAATTTCGTAATGGTTGGATGTATAATTAGGAAGTGAAAATTTTAATTTGCACTTCCATAAGGTGAAATGTATTGACACAAAAAATACAGTATGATAGTATTGCCATTAGAAGAAAGAAAGGCACATTTTGTGTAAGGTGAGGAAATGATTAATAGATAATTTGATTTAAGTAAGACACATATAGTTATTGAGCCTGTAGAGAATAGGTTTGTTTTGTGTACGCTTAAGTTGGATTATCGCAAGAGGCATTTCCTTTGTTTTCCTTTTGGAAAAGAAATAAGGGGCTATTTAGCGAGTCTATTTTTGCGTATGCAAAAAAGACTCGTTTTTGTGTGTTCAAAATAATAATTGGCTCAGACTTCGAAAAGGAGAAACTTTAATGTTGCAGATAAAAAAATTAAATTTAACACATAAAAAAGACCTGAGAATAATTCTTAATGATTTCAACCTTGTGCTAAATGATGGAGATAAGGCAGTTATTATTGGAGAAGAGGGAAATGGGAAATCGACATTAATGAAGTGGATATACAATCCGTCGCTTGTAGAAAACTATATAGAAGCAGATGGGGAAAGGATAATGGGACACGAACGTCTTGGTTATCTTCCGCAGGAGATGCTCGATGAAGATAAGGAAAAAACAATATACGAATATTTTTCTGAAGAGGAAATATTCTGGGAGAAAACGCCTAAAGAATTGTCTGTTATTGCGGGAAAATTTGGAATGAAAAATGATTTTTTCTACAGTAACCAGACAATGGGTAGTCTTTCAGGAGGCGAAAAAGTCAAGACACAACTTATGAGGCTTTTCATTCGCGATGTTTCTGTGCTGTTGTTGGACGAACCTTCCAATGACATCGACATTGCGACGCTTACATTACTGGAAAAAATCATAAATGACTGGAAGCACATTGTGCTTTTTATTTCACACGATGAAACGCTGATAGAGCGTACTGCCAACATGGTGATACATATCGAGCAGATTATACGAAAAACAAAGGCGAGATATACCGTGGCAAAGCTTCCCTATAGACGCTATGTGGAAGAACGGCTTCATAAATTTGAAATCCAAAAACAGCGGGCACTGAGTGACCGTAGGGAGAAAAAGATTCGCGATGAAAAATATCAAAGAGTTATGCAGAGTGTACAAGGTGCATTAAGAAGTTGTACCAGACAAGCACCGTCTGTTGCCAAAAACTTAAAGGACAAAATGCATACGGTTAAGGCAATGGAACGAAGATTTGAAAAAGAAGATGAAAATATGACTCAGATGCCGGAACAGGAAGAAGCAATCTTTGTCAAATTAGGGGATGAAAACTCACACATTCCCGCAGGAAAAACGGTCATAGAATATGAACTTTCAAAGCTTGTGACTCCGGATGGCAAAAGAATTTTAGCAGAAGGAATTCATTTAAAAATAAAAGGTTCAGAAAAAATCTGTATGATAGGAGCCAACGGGGCAGGAAAAACGACTCTTCTAAAAAAGATAGCGGAAGAACTCCTAAATCGGAATGACATTAAAGCAGAATATATGCCTCAAACTTATGAAGACCTGCTGGATTTGGATGTTACACCGGTTGATTACCTTGATAAAACAGGAGATAAAGAAGAGCGTACAAGAATTAGAACATACCTTGGTTCACTTAAATACACACCAGATGAAATGGAGCATCCGATTCGGGAGTTATCAGGCGGACAAAAGGCGAAAGTGCTTCTCTTGAGGATGAGCTTAAGTGGTGCAAATGTTCTTATTCTGGATGAACCGACAAGAAATTTTTCACCATTGTCCGGTCCGGTAATAAGAAAAATGCTCCGAGAATTTCCGGGGGCTGTCATTAGCATTTCTCACGATAGAAAGTATATTGAAGAGGTGTGCGATAAAATATATCAGCTAAATCCTAATGGATTACAGCTAATTGGTGATTGATAACAAAAAGGATGAAAGACTGACAAATTTCAGGCTTTTAGTGAGTTGGAAAGCATACAAAGATTTGAATTTGGAGGATAGATTATGGTACGTACAGAAGATGCATGTGAAATTATAAAATATGCTTTGCAAAACGAAATTAAAGTATATTTAGATGGCGGATGGGGTGTTGATGCACTTCTTAAAAGAGAATCAAGAATACACAATGATATTGATTTGTTTGTTGAACTGAAACATTATCATGATTATATTTATGTGATTAAGCAGCATGGATTTGAGGAAGTAAATACTGATTATACAACGGATGGTCATACTGTCTGGAAAGATGATAAACAAAGAATCATTGATTTACATTGTTTTGAATTTACAGATGACGGAATTGTTTATGAGGGAGATATATTTCCATCAAAAACTTTTTCCGGTATTGGAAAAGTTGGAGATATAACTGTTTCTTGTATTGAACCATTGAGTCAGGTAATGCTTCATTTGGGATATGAACACGATAAAAATGATGTGCATGATGTGATGCTGTTGTGTGAAACATTTCAAATAGCAATACCAGATGAATATAAGGAAAAGTAAAATTTCAGTTTTGTGTTGAATCTCTAAGCAAAATAGCTTATAATTTGACATGCTACATATAGTTATTATCCACAGTTATCGAGTAGGTGTTATCAATGCCGATAACAAAATGATAACATTAGCTCGTATAGGCAGGATAATATGGATATATCAAATAATCAAAAGAACGAGAAACATTACAGAGAATAATTCCTAAACAAAAAGCGTTAGTCTTTGTAGAGTTCGAATAATTAAAAATTTCTGGAAAGCCTTATAAACAGGGCGTTTCCGAGCAGATAAAGTTCTATTTGATAACAAAATAATAACACGAGAGATTTTGGCATTATTTATCCGGAATCTTGTGGTTATCAGGTAATATGTGTGAAACCAACAAAAAGGTCTTACTGAATTGAGTGAAATCAATTTGGTAAGGCCTTTTTTCGTTGGTTTTTATTTGCAGTTTTTTGGATAATTATACCGCCACTGGTCATATTCTTCCTGAGTGATTTCTCCGGATTTTAGCTTTTCAGCTTGTTCCTGCCATGCATGGAACATATCAAACATAGAAAGGTAGGTGGTTCCTTTGGATTTGTCCAGCCGGAGGCAGAGTTCTCCATCAATCTCACCAATATGAAGTCCGTAAAGGTCTTCTAATGCAAATAAAGTATGCATAAGTCCTACATAGCTGTCAATATCCGGGACAGCCAGTGCATGCGGAGAGACCTCAAAAATATCAGCCAGTGCATTCAGATAGTTTTCTTTTGGACTGCGGGCACCTTTTTCATACTGTGCAATACGGACATCAGCCTGTGATTCGCTGAATCCGAGTTGTTGCCCTAAATATTTCTGCGTGAATCCACGCAGAAGTCGAAAATGGTGGATTCTTTCTCCTATTGCCATAGTTTTACATCTCCTGTCTTTTTCTTGATAGGTTGAGTATAGCATATCTGTATAGTACAGACAAGAAAAAACCATACAAAAAAGTATAGAAGTTTACGCTGAAAACGCTTGACCAATACAAAAAAGTATAGTATCATACGAGCTATACAGAAATGTATAGTGACAAACAAAGGAGGGATTTACAATGAGTAAAATGTTTATGAATGTAAAAGAGGTCATGGAAGTCCTCGAAGTGTCAGAATCCTACGCTTATAAGCTGATGAAGCGACTCAACAGAGAATTACAGGCAATGGGATGTCAGACAATCGCTGGAAAAGTTGACCGCAAATATTTTTACGAACAGTTCTACGGAACCAGATCAAATGATGGGAGGAATTAGGAATGGCAATTTACAAGAACAACAATGGCACCTGGTATGTAATGATCCGCTATCAGGACTGGACAGGTGCAAGAAAGCAAAAATGTAAAAGAGGATTTGCTACAAGAAAAGAGGCGGCGGACTGGGAATTACAGTTTAAACTGCAGAAAAAAGCAAGTCTGGATATGACAATGGAAAGTTTCTGTGCTTTGTATGAAGAAGATGTAAGACCATCTCTGAAACAGAGTACCTGGCTTACTAAAGAAAATATTATCCAGAAAAAGATTCTGCCTTATCTGGGACAGCGGAAAGTGTCGGAAATCACAGCAAAAGATGTGATGGACTGGCATAACCAGATGAGAAAACTAAAAACAAAGACGGGGAAATATTTGTCTCCGACGTATCTGAAAACGATACATGGACAGTTAAGTACCATTTTTAATCATGCAGTGAAATATTATGACCTCAGTACTAACCCAGCGAGAAAAGCTGGAGCATTAGGAACAGAGGAAGGAAAGGAAATGCTGTTCTGGACAAAAGAAGAATATAAACTTTTTGCAGAAGAAATGATGGATAAGCCTCTTTCATACTATGCGTTTCAGCTACTCTACTGGTGCGGAATACGTTCGGGAGAACTTCTGGCTTTGACTCCGGCGGATTTTAATTTTAAAAAGAAAACGCTGCGAATCAATAAGTCCTATCAGCGGTTACAGGGAAAAGATGTAATTACGACACCGAAAACGAAAAACAGTATCAGGACAGTTGTGATGCCACAGTTTCTATGTGATGAAATGCAGGATTGCCTAAAATTATATTACAGTTTGAAACCTGATGACCGTATTTTTCCTGTGACAAAATATTACCTGAACCATGAGATGGAAAGGGGATGCAAAGCATGCGGTGTCAAGAAAATCCGTGTTCATGATCTTAGGCACAGTCATGTATCTTTACTGATCAATATGGGATATACAGCTCTGGCAATTGGAAAAAGAGTTGGTCATTCAGCAGAAAAGATCACTTACCGTTATGCACACCTGTTTCCATCGGTACAGTTGGATATGGCAGAGCAATTAGATGCGGAAAATATGAAGGAAGAACCGAATGAAATGGGAGGAGGACTTGCAAATGTCAGCTAAATGTCTGGATCAACAGGGACGTTGGAGAAATAAGGTTGTAGCGTTTCGAATGTCACCAGAGGAAGATGAACTTCTGGAAACAGCAGTCCGCTTATCAGGATTGACGAAACAAGAGTATATTATCCGGAGATTACAGGAAAAAGAGGTTGTAGTAACCGGGAATCCGAGAGTGTATAAGGCATTGAAAAATGAACTTGCAAAGGTATTGAATGAATTGAAGAGTATGAAAAAAGGAGAAAATGTGTCAGAAGATTTACTGGAAGTAATTCAGTTGATTACAGTAACGATGGATGGAATGAAAGATGAATAAAAATGCCTTTAAGTGTCGGCAAACACCTAAAGGCAGGGATTTGGTAGAATACTCTTCCAAAATGTTTCTATGAGTATTCTATCAAAATCCATTCTTTCTTTCAACGGGAAAATATGGAGGAACTGATGGAAAACAAAGTAACAGAAGCAAAGAAAACAGTACAGAAAAGAATGGAGCCGAAATTGAAGCTTATCAACATGGATAAGGTAGAAGTTGAACAGATTGAATGGCTGCTCTATCCATTTATCCCATATGGGAAAGTAACGATTATCCAAGGAGATCCGGGAGAAGGAAAGACTACAATGGTACTTCAGATCATTGCAAAACTGACCAGAGGAGAAGCAATTCTTCCGACAGTTTCATTAACTGATGATAAAGAAAATGCCGAAGTACCTGTAAATGTGATTTACCAGACAGCAGAGGATGGTTTGGGAGATACCATAAAACCCAGATTGCTTGCTGCAGGTGCAGACTGCTCCAAGGTGCTGGTTATTGATGATACAGACCAGCCATTGACAATGGCAGATATCCGGCTGGAGGAGGCAATTATACAGACAAAAGCAAGAATGGTTGTGCTTGATCCAATTCAGGGATTCTTGGGAGCTGAAGTTGATATGCACCGTGCAAATGAGATTCGTCCGCTGATGAAGCGCATTGCAGTGCTGGCAGAAAAATATCACTGTGCGATTATCTTAATCGGACATATGAACAAAAACAGTAACGGAAAATCTTCCTACCGTGGACTTGGATCCATTGACTTTCAAGCAGCAGCAAGAAGTGTCCTGATTGTTGGCAGAATCAAGGAAGAACCAGAAACGAGGGTGGTGTGCCATACGAAAAGTTCTTTAGCACCAGAAGGAAAATCTATTGCTTTTCGATTAGATAAGGATAATGGATTTGAGTGGATTGGAGAATATGATATCAGTGCAGACGAGTTGCTTAATGGAGATGGCAAGGGACAGAAAAGCCGGAAAGCGAAAGAATTTCTGCTTGAGATACTGGCAGATGGTGGTATGTCACAGAAGAAAATATTAGAAGAAGCTGCGAAGCGTGGAATCAAAGGAAAAACGCTGAGAAATGCGAAGTCAGAACTGGAAGTAGATTCGATAAAACGGGGAAATCAGTGGTACTGGGTGCTGCCTGAATAGAAAGGGAAGATGGCAAGGTGACCATATCTTAAGAAAAGGGCATCTTGCCACCTTGAAAGGAGATAGGATGAAAAACAGAAATGTGCAGATCCCATACGAGTTGTTCTTTCAACTTTTGCAATATTTTTTGATGGAAAACTATGAAAGCGAAGAAATAATTCGGCAGGGATTGGAAAGAAAGTTGGATACAATGGTCAACCGAGAATTATACAGCAAATATAAAACTGCACCGACAGAGGAAGAACGGGAAAAATCCCGGCAGGAATATCTGGACAGGCGGGGAATACCAGAGAACTTTCGATGGTAAAGATTTTCTCTGATTGCCTTATTGCAGGAGCGTGTCACGCACCTGTAGATAGCAGACAAAGGAGAGGGATGATAAGGCGCAGACGGAACGTTATGAATATATTGACAATTTGTTTGGAGCTGAAAAATTGTAAAGGGGGCCCTAAAACAGGGCGCCCTATGGAAAACGATAAATGAAGGGAGAATGTCACAATGAGAGAAGGAAGATTAGGATACAACAGTTATAACAAAAGATATGGATTATTATCATCAGACTTATGGATTGATACGGGATTTCACTGTGGAGAATGTCTGGAAGTGTTGCTTGATGATGAATGGGTTCAGACCAGGATGGAAATGAATCCTGCAAGAGAATGGTATCTTGTAGGAACACCATATTGTGGTGACCTAGAATATATCCGGGCAAGGATACCGGGATAAATCAGCCATACAAGTAACGCAGGAGTGAAACGACCAACGGGAGGAATAGCCCCCGGCAGGGCGCAAGGGTACTTTTGATGGACGGAACGGATGTCGAAAGTGCTTTTGCGTTACTTTTGACAAAAGTAACAAAACCGCCGTATCCGGCGAAGATTTCTTTTTATGCCATTGCTGGCAAATATACAAATTTATGTGCCATATCTGGCACTGGTTTTAGAAAGTGGGGTGAGGAAGATGACGATGAAACGAACAATCAGTGGTATGATCGGGACTGGTTCTCTGGCTCATAACAGACGAGATTTTATAGCAGAAAATGTTGATCCAGACAGAGTACAACTAAATATTTGTTACCAGAATGAGAATCTGAAAGATGTCTATGAAGGACTATTTGATGAAGCTGTAGAACGGTATAATGTCGGGAAGAGAAAAGATCGGCAGATCACGAATTATTATGAAAAGATTCGTCAGGGGAAACAGGAAAAGTTGTTCCATGAAGTGATTTTCCAGATTGGAAACCGAGAAGATACGGCTGT
Organism: Ruminococcus sp. AF20-12LB; assembly: GCF_003478985.1. NCBI lineage: Bacteria > Bacillati > Bacillota > Clostridia > Eubacteriales > Oscillospiraceae > Ruminococcus > Ruminococcus sp. AF20-12LB. Next base: position 114,705 of record NZ_QUGH01000007.1, read on the forward strand.
TGGAACAGAAGAGGGAGATTTGGCTGTAAAGGTACTGAATGAGTATGTGAAAGATTTCCAGAAACGAAATCCGACACTTCGGGTATTTAGTTGCTATCTGCATCAGGATGAAGCTACTCCACATTTGCATATCGATTTCATTCCTTATGTAACTGGCTGGAAAGGAAAAGGAATGGACACCAGGGTTTCACTGAAACAAGCATTAAAAAGTCTGGGATTTCAAGGCGGAAATAAGCACGATACGGAGATGAATCAGTGGATAAATCATGAAAAAGAAGTTCTGGCAGAAATTGCAAAGCAATATGGAATTGAATGGGAACAGAAAGGTACTCATGAAGAGCATTTGGACGTTTACAATTTCAAAAAGAAAGAACGGAAAAAGGAAGTACAGGCGCTAGAACAGGAAAAAGAATACTTGACAGCAGAGAACGAAGGATTGGCCTTACAAATCGCTGAATCAAGAGAAGATGTACAGCTTTTGAAGGAAAGTAAAGAACAGGCGGTCAGAGATAAAAAAGCAGCAGAAAAGCGTGCAGAAACAGCAGAAAAACAATTAAAAAGCTTGGAAGAACGCAGGGAACAGTTACAGCCGATTATGGATAATTTGAGTAAGGAAATAAAAGAATATGGAACAGTTAAAATGTTGTTACCGGAAGCTGGCACGTTGGAACGGGCAGCGACCTACCGGGACAAAAAAATCAAACCGCTGTTTCTTCAGATAAAAAATAAGGTTGGGGCAATGGCTGCGCAGGTTAAAGAACTTACAAAAGAGGTGGAAAATTGGAAGAGTAAATATCAAAAGCTGAAACAAAAATATAACGGTATTCAGAAGGCGTTAGATGATATGCGTAAAGAAAATCATAAATTAGCAGAAGAAAAGAATATAATGCAAGACGTTTCTGATAGGTATGACCGTGTTGTGCGTGTTCTGGGATTAGAAACTGTAGAGGCGGCAATACAGCAAGATATTCGCAACGAGAAAGCTCTGGAAGAAAAGCAACGGATGGAACAGATGCCGAAGGGAAGTATTCATAAAAGATTAGCCTGGGGAGTAAAAAAGAGTGAGATGGAGAATCAGCAGCGTAAGAAAAATAAATCAAAAAATAGAGAAATGGAGAGATAAAATCATGGAAAAACACATTTGTGATGAGAAGAACGGATTAAGCTATACTCTGTGTGGAGATTATTATTTGCCGGATCTGGTATTAAATGAAGAAGAACCGACATATGGAAAATATGGAATGTTATGGAAACAGTTTTTGAAAGAGCATAGACCAATACGGTATCAAAACTTGTTATTATCTGGCAAGTTGACAGCACATCTGAATCAGATTGACCAGGAAGTAACAGAGCAGGTAGAAGTGTTAATGAAACAGATGGCAGAAAAACAGGGCGTGAATGAAAACTTAAAGAGGCAGAATCCGATGAAGTGGATTAGATTGATGAATAATGTCAAAGCTAGTGCGGAAGAAATTGTGTTGAAAGAGAGGGTATATATGTGAGTAGAAAGGGTGATCGAAAGGCTGCTCTTTACAAAGATGAAAATAAAAATTGCTGAAAAGGCATGAGTGTTGTAGTGTAAAACTCTTTTGACATTGTGTTTTCCGTTAAGTAAAATATCTTTGATAGACAGATAATGAAAAAATGATTATTCTTGGCTCAGATCAAGAGAACAAATTACTTGCGAAGGGAGGAAATTATATGGAGCTGAGTATACAGATAAAAAAATACCGAACAGAGCTTCATCTATCACAGGAGGAATTGGCAGAAAAGGTATATGTAACAAGACAGACAATTTCTAATTGGGAAAACGAAAAGAGTTATCCTGATATTCATAGCTTGTTACTTCTTAGTTCATTGTTTAATGTATCTCTCGATCAATTAATTAAAGGAGATATAGAGAAAATGAAAGAAATTATTAGCGAGCAAGAAATTAAAAAGTTTAATTATTATGGTTCCATCTATACAGTTCATTTGGCCGTGTTGATTATATCGGCAGTACCTTTGTTTATGTGGCTCGGAAGGTATGCGTATATTCCGTTTGGGATTTTATTTATTATTACACAGTACTGGGCGTTAAAGGTTGAAAAACTAAAAAAGAAAAATGATATACAAACCTATAAGGAAATTGTTGCATTTACGGAGGGAAAAAAATTGGATGAGCTTCATAAGGCAGTTGAAGTGGGAAAACGTCCTTATCAAAATATATTAAAGGTTATTATCAGTGCGGGTGTTACAGCGATGATTTGCTTCTTAATTGGAGTACTGATGCACTTATTCTTGAATTAATTAAATTTAAGGATATTTTGATTTGTAGAACTATAAAATAGAGCATTTTTCTCGCGGATTTTAACCGGTAGTTAAGAAATCGAAGCCATAATTAAACGAAGGCTCAATTGTAAACACATATTAGAAATACTATAATGAGAATATAAACAGGAGGTAGGAACAATGCAAATTGGTGAGAAGATAAAAAACTATCGGAAAACTGCGGGATTAACACAAGAACAGGTGGCGGATTATTTGGACGTTTCTACTCCTGCGGTAAATAAATGGGAAAAAGGAAACACATATCCAGATATATCATTACTTCCGGCAATTGCTCGATTATTAAAAATTGATATGAATGAACTATTTTCATTTCGTGAAGAATTGACAGAAAAAGAGATTGGACAATTTGTGAATGAGCTTTCGGAAGTTTCATTGGATAGCTTTATAAAAGCTTTTGAGATGGGAAGAAATAAAATAAAGGAATATCCTCATTGTGATTCGTTGATTTATTCAATTGCTACTGTTTTAAATGCGGCGTTAACTTTATCCGATGTTGATGATGAGAAAAAGTTGGAATGCAATAATGTGATTGTTGAATGGCTGGAACGAACTGCTGAAAGTCCGAATGAAAAGGTAAGACTTTCTAGTATTTTTATGCTTGCGGCGAAATATATACAAATGGAAAAATATAAAGAAGCAAATATCTTTTTGGATAAAATTCCAGATACTGTGATAGATGCCACAATTATGAAAACGAATGTATTAGCACACCAGGAAGGGACAGATATTGCAGCGTTCTTTTTAGAGGGAAAATTGATGCAGACAGTTACGAATATACAAAACTATCTGTATAAGTTGATAGAAATGGAAGAAGAAACCGGAAATCATTGTAAAGCAGAGGAGATTGCCGAAATCACAGAACATATGGTATCGTTATTTGGTCTGTGGGATTACGGTAGAGTAGTACCATATCTATTGATTGCCGTGTATCGAAAGGATGTAGAAAAATGTATTCAGTTGATAAAAGAAGTGCTGATGGAGTCACAGAAGCCATGGAAGATGGTGGAATCACCTTTATATTACAGATATGCGGATACAGTGCAGGGAAAGTCTTTTTCAGGTGTTGGAAATAATTTTGTTCGTGCATTAGCTACAGAAATTGAAAATAAAGAAGAGTATGAATTTTTGAAAGGAAATAAAGAACTGGAGGCGATTTTTTCTCAATATTTGAAATAGATTGCGATAAAAATATATAGAAATGATAAAATAAAAGCTGTAAAAATCTACGTTGAATTTTACAGCTTTTTGTGTATAATAGAAGTAGCAGAAAGAATATGGCAAATATTTTATCAGTATCTGATTTGAGAAATATTTTCAGGCGTTTTGCAAAAGCTGAAAGAATGTTAAAGGGAGAAAAATAAATGTTATCACCACAGTTAAGAAAACTAAAAATACAATTAGAGGAGGGGAGGGAGCAAATTGATATTGATAAAGAACAACTATTGAAAGAACTGAATGAATTAGATGAAATCAAAGGTATTTTACTAGAAAGTTTGGCATTGTCAACAAAAGTATGCCCAACATGTGGAAAGAGGCTGTAAATATGGATTATAGAGAACTTAGAAAATTAAAAATGAAATTATTGCAAAAAAGCAACAAGACAGATTCAGAAGTTCAATTATTAGCGGAATTGCAATCATTAAGTGGGATAATCGATAGTCGATTAGAGCATTCATTGTCATTGTCGACAAAGGTATGCAAAGCGTGTGGGAGACCATTGTAAAAATGAAGGGATATTTTGTAGTATACGAAAACGAGGATGAGCAATTTGATATAAAGTGTGATCTTCGTCCTGATATTGATGATGAAGTGCCGGAAGCACAGAGCATATTATATTCGGAAGTAGAGAATACTTGCAATGTTCTAAAAGCGTTAGATAAAACATCAGATGACATTAAAAGAAAATATTTTAAGAAACTATTAAATCTTACTCAAGTGGGATTAGTGCCAGAAAATGGTGCACAGCCTAAAATGGCAATGGTTGCGTTGGAAAAATTGAAAGCTGAAATGCTACATATTGAAGGAAAACGTATAAAAAATCAATATATGAAAAGGTTAGGCATTACAGCTATAATTTTATCAGCGATAGTTGGTGGTACAATGTGTATATTATTCCATTTGTTAAAGAATAATGTCTTTTCAATGATGGGGTATACATGGCTTGGAGCGATGACGGGTGCGTGGATATCTTATGGTGCAAGAAAATTCCAGCTTGAATTTGAAGATATGTCACTTATAGAAAAAGATATGGTAGAACCAACCATTAGATTGATATATATTGGGGTTTGTTCTTTGATATTTGAACTTTTTTTATCATGCGGTGTTGCTACAATAACTGTAGGGAATATTACAACAGATAGCATTAAGAATTACGAAGAAATACAAATTTTAATAGGTGTTCTTTGCGGATTGGTGGAAAGTAAAATGGGAATAGATATTTATAAAAAGGCTAATTCAGTAGTAGATATGGGAGAAGAAAAAGAGTAATATTATCGGCAGTATGAAAAATTGTAAAATTCTGAATATACAAAGCTGTAAAAATCTACGTTGAATTTTACAGCTTTTTGTGTATAATAGAAGTAGCAGAAACAATTTGAAATCAAAGGAAGGAGCTGAAAGAATATGGCAAATATTTTACCAGTATCTGATTTGAGAAATTATAACGAAGTCCTGAAGAACTGTCACAAAGGAGAACCAGTATATCTGACCAAGAATGGCAGAGGACGTTTCGTTGTCATGGATATTGAAGATTATGAGCGTGACCGGGCAGAGAAAAAGCTTCTGATGAAGCTGCAGGAAGCCGAAGAAGCAGTGAAAGACGGAGAAGGCTGGCTGGATTTGGATGAATTAAAAGCACTTGTGGGGGAATAAGATGTTAAAACTGCGGATCAATCCGATTGTTGCAAAGGATTTGAAAAATATCCGAGATTACATTGCTGAGGATAATGAAGAATATGCTGCAAAGACGATAAAAGAGATTTATGGTAAATTTGAAAATCTTCAGATGTTTCCGGGAATGGGGTCGGATTTATCCAAACGGGTCAGCTTTCGGACAGATTATAAATATGCGATATGGGAAGATTATGTAATTATCTACAAGATTGGTAATGAATATGTAGAGATTTATCGTGTAGTTAACCGATATCAGGATATTACGAGAATCTTTGATTGATAACAGAGATGTGATAACAATTTGATAACACTGTTCAGTACAGCCTATGGATTTAGGACAGTTGAACACATATAAAACCAAATAGAACCATAATACCAATACTAAAAAGTATAGTGACAAGATTTTATTTGCGAGTTTGAATAAAAAGGTAAATCCCTACAAAGCTTGTATTTATGGGCTTTGTAGGGATTTTTTAGATGGTAATGGGTACGATTTGGGTACAAAATATTTATTTACGTTTAGATACAGTAGTTTTATTGCCTAATTTTGAAATCGCATTTGCACATATTTCTGTTAAAGGCTCTCCGATTGCTGCTTTATAGTTAAAACCTAATAATTGCATTGTTTTTAGTGTGTCAACACTAATTAATTCTTTGATTTGTTCATAACTTTCAACTTGAGATTTGACCTTCGCAATTTCATCTTCTCCCTTTGGAAGGGCATTTGCGATTTGTATAGATTTAATAATTTCAAGTATATTTGAAACGGTATTATGTAAGTGTTGAATATCTTCGTCACTAATAACAACTTTTTCAAGTTCTGACTTGTAAGACTGTGCAATACGTATTGCTTCGTCACGTTCCAAAAGTAGTTCGCTCACAATTTCGTCATAAGTATTACGAACTTTATCAGTATTCTTTTCATCTCTGATAGCTTTGATTTTTGTTGAGACTGCGGTGGCAGTTCCCTTTACTGCTAATTCTGCAAGAGATGCTCCTAAAGCGACTAATTCAGTAGTGTATATAGTATCCATATGTGTATCCTCCTTTTAATCATGTTTGTGCGCATTATATAAAAACATAAATTCATCTGCAAATTTTTTAACAAAATCTTTATCCAGTGCAGTAGCTAATGTTTCATTGTTACTCATTGCATTTCTACTCCAATTGTATGAGCCATGCATAACATATTCAAGATCAATAATACAGAATTTATCATGCATCCTGTTCCGGGAGTTTTCACCCCATTGAGGAATTTTTACTACTTCAAAATTATCACATAAGTTTTTTAGTAATCGACTGTTAGAAGGTTCATCGGAAGTAAGAATTCGTATTTGAATACCATTGTTCCTTTTTTGGAGTAATTCATTGTAAATATCATCGTCAGTAATCCAAGCAACTGCACACCAAATCAAATATTTTGCATTGCGGATTCCTTGTATAATGGTGTCTTTAATCTCTGAAAAAAATGCATCATGTTCCTTATAATTATCGATATCTAAATCAATAGGTTTAGGTTTTATATTTAATTGATTAAAATCATAATCATCTGTTTCGATATATACCATAGATGCAATATCTTGTAAGTTTTTTTGCAAATTCCTTGCTTCTTTTAAAAGGGGAATAGGAACTCTAAGATCGATATTCTCCCAGCATTGCCAAGATCTTGTGGCAAAGGAACTTGTTTTATCAAAGTATATAACGGAATTACGCAGAATAGTTAGCATCTCTTCCTTTTTTTCGTAATCATCATATTTAATGGTTTCAATCATCGTTTTTAAAAATTGGTCTTCGGTCATTGTCATAATCCTTTCTTTATGAATATTAAGGGTGAGTCAAGCATACATATTTTACCCATTATGATTCAATCCCATCTTATCCATAACCTCATCATGTGTCTTCTGAATCCTAAGTCGTTCCTGCCATGCCTCCGATTCCGGATAAATATCCATCCAAAGATTAAAGTCAGCCTCCGCTTTCAGCAGAGCTTCCCCACGTTTTTTCACATCTTTGATTTCATTACATTTCTCGACTTCATCCATATATTTTTCATAGCGTTCTAACCATGATCGCATCAGCGATAATGTTCCAAAGCTGATGCCTACCATATCATTTCCGTCTTTATCCTGATATTCAAATAATGAACCGTCATACTGGCGGAATATCTGAAAAAGTCGATGTATAGCTTTTATACCATCAAAGTCTGAATTTGCAAGGACTTCAGGGTTGACCGCAAGTGCCTCTGCTATTTTTTCAAGGGAAGATGGTTTGGGGTTTCTTCTGCCGCTTTCGTATGCACGAATGTAGGCTTCGCTTGCACCGACCATTTCTCCTAACTGTTTTTGAGTGAGATGTCGTTCTTGTCGGATGCGCCTTATATTTTCACCAACTGTCATTGTGATTTCCTCCTGCTTTAAAGCTATGGATGTTTCAACATCATGTATAGCATACCACACAAGATAAAAAATTAAAAGGAAAAAGATATTGACACGAAACAAATGTTACGATATTATAAAAACGAAACAAAATGATACTATGCAGAAGCAAAGAAAGGAAAAAAACGCTATGAACGAAAAAATATACTACAGTGCAGAAGATATTGCAAAGATGCTCGGTGTGAGCCTGGGAAAATCTTACAAGATTTTGCGAGAAATGAATAAGGAACTTGCTGGAAAAGGCTTCCTTACAATCGCAGGTAAAATTCCGGTGGAGTATTTTCGTGAGAAATGGTATGGCGGAGCCAAGGAGGTGAGTGCATGAGCTGCAGTGCAAAACGAGATCCAAACGGAACGTGGCATATCCAGTACCGGTGGACAGACTGGACGGGAACCAAGAAAAAATCACAGAAGCGAGGATTTAAGACAAAGAAAGAAGCTGAGGAATGGTATGCGCATTTCATATTGCAGTAAACGTCTGATCCAACCATGACTTTGAATGATTTTTGGGAGATCTATAAGGAAGACATGGAGAAACGATTACGGAAAACCACCATGAAGCAGAAAGAATATGTGATGAAAGACAAGGTGCTTCCGTATTTTGGAAATACACCTATCAATGCAATCACAGCTCCTATGATACGAAAGTGGCAAGGCGAAATGATTGATAAAGGATTTAAGCCTACCTATCTGAAAACAATCAATAATCAGCTTAGTTCCATTCTCAACTATGCGGTACGATTCTATGAATTACGTTCCAATCCATGCTACAAAGCAGGCAGTATGGGGAAAAGTAAAGCGGATGAACGTCCCTACTGGACGCTGGAAGAATTTCAGAAATTTTCAGACGCAATCATGGATAAAAGAGATTCATGGATGGCATTTCAGATATTGTTCTGGACAGGTATGCGTATCGGAGAATTACTTGCCTTGCAGGTGAAAGATGTAAATTTCGAGGATGGAACTATCCGGGTGGATGAATCACTTACAAGGCTTGATGGAGAAGATTTGATTACAGCTCCAAAGACAGAAAGTTCGGTGCGAGTGATAACTATTCATAAGGAATTGCAGGACGAGATTCGAGAATATATCAGCACATTGTATCGACCAAAAACAGGAACCAGATTATTTGCAGGAAGAACAAAGAGTTTCTTTGAGCATGAGATGGAACGCGGAATTAAGTTGTCTGGAGTTAAGAAAATCACAGTACATTGTACCAGACACAGTCATGCAAGTATGTTGGTGCAGATGGGGTTCAGTCCGATTGAGATTGCTAAGAGGCTGGGACATGGAAAGGTGACGACAACGATTGAAACCTATTGCCACCAGTCAAGGGATGCACAGGAGAAAATTGCAGACCGTCTTGGAAAAGTGGATCGAGGTGAGGAAGATGGCGTGTAAACGGGAGGATAGATTTCGGCATAACACAATCGCATTCTGGCTGAGTGATGAAGAAAAAGCAGAAGTTGAGGCAAAAATTATATTATCGGGAGTGCCGAAAGGTGAATATTATCGAAAGGCAGTTTTAGAGCAGAAAATTAAGGTAGTGTCAGGCAATTATATGTCATTTCGATTATCAAAGGTGTTAGAGCGGATATGTGAGGAATTGCACAATGGAAATTCAGAGAATGAGCAGCTTTTGCTGGCTTTGCTAAAAGAATTGATTGTATTACAGAAAAATGCCCCTGCTGGTAACAGGGACATGAAAGAATAAAAAGGATAAAGCCTTTCTATCTACGACAAATTTATTATAGCAAAGGCTTTCTCCGCAGGAAAGGAGAAATTTGTGATTTGAATATATTTTCAGAAGTGAAAGAGCATCTAATCACAAGACAGGTGGCAGAAAGTTATGGACTTCATATTCGCAGAAATGGAACAGCCTGCTGTCCATTCCATGATGACAGACATCCAAGCATGAAGGTGGATCAAAATTATCACTGTTTTGCATGTGGTGTGGGTGGAGATGTGATTGATTACACAGCAAGAATGTATGGATTATCCCAATACGATGCCGCAAAGAAATTGATTGAGGATTTTGGATTGCCAATCCATACAGAAGCTATGAGCAGGGAAGAAAAAGAAAGACTTCGCAGGGAAAAAGAGGATCGCATGCGCATTATTCAGATTAAGAAAAAATTTTCCAGATGGTGTGAGGAAACAATAGAACTGTTAAAAGATGCGATGATACAGATTGAATATAGTGGAGAGCTGCTTTATGGCAAGCCACCGGATGTAATATTTTCAGAGGATTACGCCATGATGCTTCATGCAGAACCAATCATCAATTATTGGCTGGATATTCTCTGTATGGGAAGTGAGCAGGAGAAAAAAGAATTATTTATGCAGGGCAGAAAAGAGGTGGAGCAGGTTGCAGGAAATGTCAGAAAGTGGAGCAGATGTATCATGGGACGATGTCAGGAAAGTGCTTGAGGAGGAAAAGAGCAGTGCAGAGGATATTCAGGCTGACCTTGTAAGAAATAATAAAGGGAATATCTGCCAAAGCATTGATAATTGTATGACTGTTTTTCAGCGAGATCCTTTGTTAAAAGGTGCCATCAGAAAAAATGAACTTTCCGGGAAAATAGATATTGTTGGTGATCTTGGATGGGAAAGAACATCTTCCAGTCTAACTGATACCGATGTGTACCAGCTTCATTGGTATCTGGAAAAGCAGTATGGACTGAAAAATGAGAGGAACATCAACAAAGCCATGAATATCGCAGCCAGCGAGAACCGATATCATCCGATTCGGGAGTATCTGGAGCAGCTTGTATGGGATGGAAAGTATCGAATTGGAAGATTGCTTCCTAAATATCTGGGAGCCGAGGAGGATGCCTATACCAGAGAAATGATGCAGCTTCTCATGCTGGCGGCGATACATAGGGTATATGAGCCGGGATGTAAGTATGAAATCATGGTGTGTTTGGTGGGTGGACAAGGCGCAGGAAAGTCTACATTTTTCCGGTTCCTTGCAATCAATGATGAATGGTTCTCGGACGATCTGAAGCGCATGGATGATGATAATGTATACCGGAAAATGCAGAGGCATTGGATTATCGAAATGTCAGAGATGATGGCTACGGTCAATGCCAAGAGTATTGAAGATATCAAATCATTTATCAGCAGACAGAAAGAAACTTATAAAATTCCTTATGAAACACATCCGGAGGACAGACCAAGACAATGCGTGTTTGTTGGCACATCAAACAGCATGGATTTTTTACCATTAGACAGAACCGGCAATCGCAGATTTGCACCGATACTGGTACATCCGGACAGAGTGGAGAAGCATATTCTGGAGGACGAGAAAGAGGCAAGGAATTATATCATTCAGGCATGGGCAGAGGCAATGGAGCTGTATCGAAGCGGTCAGCATGAATTGAAATTATCCAAAGATACAGAAAATTATCTGCGCCAGATGCAGAAAGAGTTTATGCCGGAGGATGCGAAAGTCGGAATTATCCAGTTGTGGCTAAATGAACTGTCACAGGATTATGTATGCAGCATCATGATTTACAAAGAAGCATTTGACCATGAATACGATATGCCGAAGGACTGGGAATTAAAGGAAATCAATAATGTCATGAACAACAGTATTTCCGGCTGGGAGAAAATATCGTCCCACCGATTTGCAGAATATGGAATACAAAGAGGATGGCGCAGGATAGTCGATAAAGAAGAATTTCATAAATTGCCGGAACATGCAGAAATACCATTTGATAAAAAATAAGTTTTTTAATACTTGTTTACAAATTCTGTTTACAGTCTGTGTATGCGAGATAGTAAACACTATGGTTTACGGAAAAATCCAGTAAATATGCAAGGTACAGCAGTTGTAAACAATGTAAACGGGAAAAACAGCAAAAGAGTATTGCAATAACAAATGTAAACAGCAGGAGGAAAAATAGATGCAGAAATTTAATTATCAGAAAAGTAATAAAGCAACAGGGAAAATTTATGTAGGTCTGGATCATGGTTATGGAAATATCAAGACAGCACACCGGGTATTTCAGACTGGGATAGAGTGTTATGACGAGGAGCCGATTGTCAGTACCAATTATGTAAAGTATAGGGATAAATATTACGTGATTGGTGAGAGCCATCTGGTATATCAGGGCAATAAAACGGAATTGGATGATTTCTATATTCTGACACTTGCAGGACTGGCAGAGGAAATGAAGTATAGAGGATTGCATGAGGCAGATGTGGTGCTTGCAGTGGGATTACCTCTAGCATGGGTAAAGACGCAGGCAGCGGAATGGAGAAACTATCTCATGCGTGAAAAGGATCTGGATTTTTCATTCCGTAAGGAACGATACAAAGTCCATTTATGTGGCTTGGAAATCTTTCCGCAGGGACTTGCAGCAGTACATAATCAAGGCTCTATGCCGGGGATGAATATGTTGGTTGATATAGGAAACGGAACCATGAGCATTTTGGAAATTCATGATGGCAGACCGATGGAAAACAGCATCAGCACAGAAGTGTTCGGGGTACATCAGCGTATGGAAAAGATACAAAAAGAAGTATCAAAGCACAGTGGAGTGGATGTGTCGGAGATGTTGATTGAGCCGCTTTTGAGGAATGGAATCGGGGACAGGACAGATGCAGTAGCTATGACTACCAAGCGGGTTGCGGAAAATTATACGGTAGAAATTATGAAGAAACTCATAGCGCATGGATATAGGGAAGAACTGGTGCACCTTTTTATCATTGGTGGTGGAGGCTGTCTTTTACAAAATTTCTCTGATCTGACAGCCAAACCGGAAGTATCCGTAATCACAGATATATGTGCTAATGCAAAAGGTTATGAGGCACTTGCCATAATGAAACAGAGAATGAGAGGATGATTCAGATGCGGAAGGAATACCGCTCAAGTAACGTGCGCTTCTGCATGGATGATGAAAATCAGCGTAGAACATGGGAATATTTGCAGAGTATTACAAGAAAAGAAGGTTCTTACGGGAAAATACTTTCAGATGAATTTGTTCAGATATTGGATGGAAACCATGCAATAGAACAAGAAGCATTGCAACAAAACCTTTCAGAGTGTGTAACGGAGCAGATACTTTCCATGCATCTATCAACATTAAAGAGAGAACTACTGGAGGAATTGGAAAGTCTATATGGAAATGCCCAACATGCTGCTTCACAGACAGGGGCTGACAGGACTGATATAGGGAAAGAAGCACCAGGAGTGCCAGAGTCGGATATGTCAGATGCAATGATGACGATGGCACTTGCAATGGGTGAGTGGGTACCGGAATAGACATATCCGGTACCGTCAGCCAGCGCGAACGATGGAAGGGGATTATCTGACGGAGTGAGAAATCTGCCATAGAATACATGGCAGATATGCCAGCCATAAGGCTGGCAAGAGCCTCGCAGAGCCCTCGGAGAGCGACTTATGTTTTGATGCCTGCGTCAAAACTAATAAGGAGTTACTTTTGACAAAAGTAACAAAACCGTAGTTAGCAGTTATATAAAAATGGAAAGAAGGTAAAAAGACTGGGAACAAAAACAATTTCTTTTCCAAAGGGAAAGGGACATCTGACGCATAATAACCGAGAGTTTATCAGTAATAATGTGGTACTCGAAAGGACAGCTTGGAACCGAATTTATATACAGGAATCTTTGGAACAGGCATATGAGAAATGCTTTGGGCAGGCACTTAGGGATTATAATGCAGCACAAAAGCGAAAGGATCGTAGAAAAGAAAATTATATGAAAGAAATAGAGAATTCCGGTAATAAGGAAAAGACATTCTACGAGAATATCGTTCAGATAGGCAAAAAGGATGACACTCCTGTGGTGGGTGCAGATGGAAAGCTTACTGAGGAGGCAAAGGCAGCCATTGAAATATTGGAGCAATATGCAAAAACATTTCAGGAACGTAATTCCAATTTGTATCTGTTTAATTGTGTTATGCATTTGGATGAAGCAACGCCACACTTGCACATTGATTATATTCCGGTTGCAAATGGCTATAAAACAGGCATGAAAACACGCAACAGTCTGACTAAGGCATTGCAGCAAATGGGATTTGCAAAGGCGGTCAGCAAAAAGGAAAATGAAACAGTTGCATGGCAACAGAGGGAGCGAGCTTATTTGACGGAACTTTGTCAGGAAAAAGGGATTGATGTCGAGGTGTTGGGCGTACAGAGAGATAACCTTACCCTACCGGAGTATAAAGCTGCGATGCAGAAAGTGGAAGCACTGGAACAACAGGCAGAGGAAATGGAGATACATAACAGGGAACTTGCTACACAAGCCGGGGAGTTGGCGAATCAGATTGATGAACTGGAGGCAAGGGATAAAAGCAATCAGGAATTACTTGCGAAGCATGATCTGAGAGCAACTACCCTAAAGAACATTTCAAAAGAAGTAGATGCAGAAACCAAGAAGATAAAAAGTGCAGCAATTCCGGTCAATCATCTGTTTGGCGGTGAGGAATATGTCAAGGTAAAGAAAAATGATTGGAATAAGATTATGGATGCTTTCAGCCGGGCAGTATCAAGGAATTATTTGCTGGAAAAATATGAAAAGAAAATATTTGCTTTGGAGAAGAAAATAGCAACCCTTACTGACCAGATTGAGAAGTTAAAACAGTTTGTGGCATCAAGGGGACTTGGAGAGGCGTTTGTGGAGTTTGTAAAATCACTGGCGCCAAAATCCTTCAAGCAAAAACTCGAAGAGAAAAAAGCGGATGTAGCGGAGCAGAATCGACAGAGAAAGATAACACAACAGGAAATGCTGGATAAGAAGAAAAAATTGCAGCAGGAAATGTAAATTTGAAGAAAGTGAGGAACGTACAATGAATTTAACTTACGAGAAGTGTGGAGATTATTTGATACCGAACATAATTCCTGATCCGGAGCCGGGAGAAGAACTGAGAAAGTTCGGATTGATGCGGAAAAATTATCTGAAAGAATATAAAAGTGGCATTTATCAGGGGATGGTTCTAAGTGGAAAACTAAAGGAACATCTGCTCATGGTGCAGGAACAGGCAGAGTTACAGTTTGATGTACTGGTGGAGCAGATGGCAGAACGTGAAGGAGTGACAGAGCAGTTGAAAGAGGAGAATCAGATGCTTTGGGCGCAGAAGATGAATAATATCCGGGCAAGAGCAGAAGAGATTGTGAGAGAGGAAATAATATATTGCAATGGCTAAGATAAGAGAAAAACAGGCAGAAAGTAATAATGCTTTGAAAGGGCAACCAGTTTGAACATAATGTAAACGCAGGTGCGGAAAATAGTTATATAATAAATTGCAGGAAGTAGAATTAAGTGAGCTATTGTGGGTGTTTGAGGATGAATGGCAAAAAAATATTAAAATATTAAAAAGCAAATTTATAGTGAACTTTTTTCGCTTTGTAATGGTTATATAAGAAGTAAGACATTTTATGATTGGAGAAAACGCTATGAAGGACAGCGAATTGATTCAAAAAGTACATAGCGGAAATAAAGAGGCAGTCGGTATTATTATTGAACGGTATTATTATTGAACGATATTATGCAGATATTTATCGCTTTTGTCTATATATGGTTCAAACAGAGGATGATGCCTACGACATTGCTCAGGAAACTTTTTTGAAATTTATGAAGTATGGAACTTCCTATAAACATCATAATCTCAAAGGTTATCTCCTGACTATTGCAAGAAATATATGTTTTAATTATTTCCGGGATAAGAAAGAAAAAGTAACAGCCATCGAATGGGAGGAGATTGATGAAATTCCAAATAATAAAGATATGCTGACCGAAGCGGAGGATGCCGTTTATTTGAGAAATTTATTAAAGGAACTTTCGCAGGATACGAGGGAAGTTATTATTCTGCGTATTTATGAAGAAATGAAATTTAAAGATATTGCAAAGATTATGGGGTGCAGTGTTTCTACTACAAAGTCAAGATTTCGATTAGGTGTAAATCAGTTAAAAAAGTTAATGGAGAATGATTATGAGAGATAGCGAAATAAAGACTCTTTTTGCAAAGGCAGATGAGCAAGTTCATGTTGATGAAATAAGAAAACAAAAGACTTATCATGCAATGATTGATGAAATGGAAAAGCAGAGAACGCCAATGATGTCTACAAAAAATATTTTGTTTCATCAATTTTGGTACATGGATAAATTGTTTTTTGCTGTTTATGGTGTCCTTATTTGTTTAGGAATTATTTTTATTACAGCATTGCAATATACCGGATTGAATCAAAATGAGATGATTACTGTATGTATGGTTGGAGCAGGTATTCTTAGCATAACGTCTATTAGTGTGATTGATAAATTGTTTTTTGGAAAAATGGCAGAGTTAGGAGAAAGCTGCTATTTTAATACAAAACAGTGTGTTGCTGCATGGCTGGTATTGTCGGGAATGATAAATGTTATGATATTGTTTTTGATAGCTGGCTATTTGAACTATCATTGGAGAGTTGGATTATTACAGGTGGGGCTGTATATTTTAACTCCATATCTAGTATCAAGCATAACTGCATTAGGGATTTTATCAATGGAAACAAGAGGAAAAAATTTATCTTTATTTGGCATGAGTGCCATCTTTTTATCAATAAGTTATGGAGTAATTGGTTCGATTCCGAGAGCACTTTTTGTAACAACTCTTTGGATATGGGCAGTAGCTCTTCTTGTGTCGGGACTTTTATTTGTAATGCAGATAAAAAAATTGCTTAGTAAAATGGAAAAAGGAGAAGTATTATGCACGAATTAAAGTTGATGGATGTACAAAAAAAATACAAGGATAAAGAAGCAGTCAGAAAATTTAATTATACATTTGCAAATGGTGTGTATGGACTGTTGGGAGAAAATGGTGCGGGAAAAACAACATTAATGAGATTGATTTGTGGTGTTTTGCAGCCAACGGAGGGAAGTATTTATTGCGATAATATTGAGACCGCCAGTATGGGAGCAGAGTATCGTAGGTTATTGGGATATTTACCACAAGATTTTGGATATTATGGTGATTTTACTGCGGAACGCTTCCTGCGATATATGGCGGCATTGAAAGCACTACCGGAAGACTATGCCAATAGTCGTATTGACGAACTTTTAGATATGGTAGAGCTGAAAAATGTGAAAAAGAAAAAGCTAAAGACTTTTTCAGGAGGTATGATACGAAGAATAGGAATTGCACAGGCACTTCTGAACAATCCTGAAATTTTGATTTTAGATGAACCTACAGCAGGACTTGATCCAAAGGAAAGAGTACGATTTCGTAATGTGATTAGTTCACTTGGAAAAAATAGGATGGTTTTACTGTCTACACATATCGTATCTGATATAGATTATATTGCAGACCGTATTTTGATTATGAAGAATGGAGAACTGATTCAAGAAGGAACGGAAAAAGAGCTCACTGACAAAGTGGAAGGATGTGTTTGGAAGTGTATTGTTTCTGAAAAAGAAGCAGAGCAGATAACCAGTAGCTTCATTGTAAGCAATATGAGAAGTAGTGGAGAAAATGTTGAACTAAGAATTGTTTCAGAAAGACAGCCGGTTGCAGGTGCAGAAAATGTGGAAAGTACACTGGAAGATGCATATCTTTATCATACACAAATAACAGGGGGAGAAAAAAATGCGACTTTATAAGATGGAGCTTTTTAAACTATTTCAAAATAAAATATTTAAAATAGGAATGTTGGCTGCGACAGGATTGCTGTTTCTGTATTTTGGGTTTGCAGAGGTCGGTGGAGAAATAGCGACAGTAGATGGGAAGTTTTATTCCGGTTATGAAGCAGTGCAGATGAATCGGAAGATTACGGAAGAATTTGAAGGTGATTTGACAGATGTAAAAGTGAATCAAATAATTGAAAAATATGGTTTACCTACAAAATTTGAGGAAAATATGCCAGGGTGGAGAGATGGAAACTTTTTAAATGATTTTGTTACAAGATATTTTACCAATGGTGCATGGGAAAATGGTGTACTTCCAACGGAAAGGTATTTTCTGTGGGAAACAGAATTGGGAAAAGCTTATGATGAAATTGGGAAAACACCTTATTTGGCATATACAACGGGATGGAAGGTATTCGTTGAAATGCTTCAGTTTGGATTGATTTTAGGAAGCATATTGATTATTTGCGGGGTGTCGACCATCTTCGCAGATGAAAGCCAGACGAAAATGCTGCCATTAATTTTTAGCACGGAAGAAGGAAGAAGAAAAGATGTTCATGCTAAAATTTTGGCTTCTTTTACATTCACTATTTTCATTTTTATGTGGTTTGTGTTAGTCAATTTAGTCTTATGCTGGATGATATATGGTTTGAAGGGATTTGAAAATATATCCTGGATGGTGCTTTCTCAACATATGCTTCAACCTGTATTATTTTTGAAATATCTTGGCATTTTATTAGGATTAGCTTTTCAGGCGCTTTTATCGTTATGCGCCATTACACTATGCGTTTCTGCATATCAGAATAGCTCTTTTGGCGCAGTAATTATTGTGGCTGTATGTTGGGGACTTCCTGTATTGATAAGGATGTTTTTCGGGGGAATCATATGGCTTATAGTAGATTCTATGCCGATTTTTCTTGTCATGACGGGAATTGTAAATGACATATATGAGATATGGTATATTGTACTGGGAATAAATATTTGTTTTGCCATAGGGTGTTTGGTAAAAGGATTGGTATCTTATAAGACAAAAC
The DNA here is from genome assembly GCF_003478985.1 of Ruminococcus sp. AF20-12LB. Taxonomy (NCBI): domain Bacteria; kingdom Bacillati; phylum Bacillota; class Clostridia; order Eubacteriales; family Oscillospiraceae; genus Ruminococcus; species Ruminococcus sp. AF20-12LB. The sequence continues at coordinate 133,021 of NZ_QUGH01000007.1, forward strand.
AATTTGCATAAAAATAATTGGCTTGTACAGGATGTGAAATGGGGTGATCATTTGGGAAGATTTTAATTCTATCATTTGAGGATGGAGAAGAGCATATTATCAACCGTATTATATCGTGTGTGAGTGAAGATATAGAGGTTTTGAAACATAAAGCTGTCCATAAAGGGGAACTTTGTTTTGAGGGACTTTATATTGATAAGCGTAAGCGCATTGTAGTTCGTAAAAAAAATGAAATTGACTTGACATATACAGAATTTGAAATTTTATTGTTGTTGGCTCAAAATGCCGGAATAGTATTTAGTAAAGAGCAGATATATGATAGGGTTTGGAAAGAACCATATTATGGCGATTACAACATTGTTATGAGCCATATTCGCAATATACGGGAAAAGATAGAGGATAATCCAAGCAAGCCTGTTTACATACAGACAGTGTGGGGAGTTGGCTATCGATTTAATCAGGCACTGCAAATAAGGGAAACGCTGTAAAAACCTTCGTTGATTTTTACAGCGTCTTTGGCTATAATAAAAGATAGAATATAGTATTGATTTTGAAAGGATGGTAACTATGCCAAATATATTACCGGTATCTGATTTGAGAAATTACAATGAAGTGTTGAAGAACTGCCAGGTGGGAGAACCTGTTTTTCTTACGAAAAATGGCAGGGGAAGATTTGTGGTAATGGATATAGAAGATTATGAGCGAGATAAAGCAGAAAAGAAACTTTTAGAGAAGCTGCAAGAGGCTGAGGCGGCTGTCAAGGATGGAAAAGGTTGGTTGTCATTGGATGAACTAAAGACAATGGTGGGAGAATAGAACATGATGAAGTTATGGATCAATCCGTTAGTGGCAAAGGACTTGAAATCTATTAAGGATTATATTGCTGAGGATAATGCAGATAAAGCATTGGAAACAATATAGGAGATTTACAGCCAGTTTGAGAATATACAGCAGTTTCCTTACATTGGTGTAGACTTGTCTAAGCGTGTGAGTTTTAAGACGGATTATAAGTATGTGGTGTGGAAAGATTATGTCGTGCTGTATAAGGTTGGTAAAGAGGTAGTAGAGATTTATCGGGTGGTAAATCGTTATCGGGATATTACGAAGGTGTTTGGATAAAGTGGAGGGTAAAAATATGATAGATTTTACACAGTTGGGATTAAATACATTTCAAAAACAGATTAATCCAAGAGATATTTTCATGGGATTAACAAATAAAACGGAAAAATATCAGTATCCAAGAGATGTGCAAGGCGAAGTTTGGAAGCAATGGTTTGAGCAGAGAAATAATAGAGATACAATTATAAAAATGAATACGGGAAGTGGAAAGACCGTTGTGGCTTTAATGATTTTACAAAGTTGTTTGAATGAAGGTATAGGCCCGGCTATGTATGTTGTTCCTGATAAGTATTTGGTTGAACAGGTAATTAGTCAAGCAAAAGAATTAGGGATTAAGGTTATTGATTCAGAAACGGATTTGGATTATTCGCGTAAAAGAGCGATTTTAGTGACAACTATTCAAAAATTGGTTAATGGAAAGAGTGTGTTTGGACTTAGAGAAGAAAATAATTACAACATTGGAAGTGTCATTATTGATGATATGCATGCATGTATTGGAAATATTCAAGAACAATTTTCTATAATAGTTCCTAGGACAGATTCATTATATGAGCAAATTATTGCATTATTTTATGATGTGATGAATGTACAAGCCGAGGGGCGCTTTGCTGAAATTGTAGAAGATAGAAACATTTATGATAATATGTTAGTACCATTTTGGAGTTGGCAAGAGAAGAGTCATGAAATGTATCAATTGTTATGTGAAAATAGAGAAAAGGATTTTATCAAATTTAAGTTGGATCTTGTGAAAGATTCAATAAAATTATCTCATTGTTATATTTCTGCTAAAGGTATTAGTATTGTACCTAATTGTACACCTATACACAAAATTAAAAGTTTTGACGATGCAAAGCGAAGAATTTATATGAGTGCTACATTGCCAGATGATAGCCCATTTGCAACAGTAATGGGAGTAGATTTTAAGGAAGATATGAGAGTTATTACCCCTGAAAAAGCGAATGACATTGGAGAGCGATTAATAGTTGTACCTAAGTTAATTAATAAAGAGTTAACTGAAATGGAAATGAGAAATGCACTTATTGAAAAAGCTAAGGAATATAATGTTGTTGTACTTGTTCCTTCGTTTGCAATGTCAAAACATTGGGAGAGTAATGGGGGTGTAGTTTTATCGTCTGGAAATATTTCTGAAGGTGTTAGCCATATTAAAGAAAATAGTCATGGTTTATATGTAATTGTGAATAGATATGATGGGATTGATCTTCCTGATAATTCTTGTAGAATTTTAGTTATAGATGGACTCCCGAATATAAGCAATATGAATGATAAGTATGAACATGAAGTTGTTAGAAAAAGTGAAAGGATTCAACGTGAGCAAATACAAAGAATTGAACAGGGAATGGGAAGAGGAGTACGGTCGAGTAATGATTATTGCTTAATCTATTTATTAGGGAATCAGCTGACGAATGTTTTGTATGCTGATGATGGATATAATTATTTTAGCAGTGCGACGAGCGCACAATTTAAATTATCTGAGAAAATGTGTGAGCAAATTGAAGGACAATCAATAGATGAGATTATGGGTATAGGAGATTATATTCTTCATAGAGATCCTAGTTGGATTGAGATATGTAAGAATGCTACAGCTAGTGTAGAGTATGTTTATTCAGTTAATATTAGTAACATGGCAAAAATGACAAGGAAAGCATTTGACTATGGAATGTATGGTGATTATGTAAAAGCGGCAGAAAGTATTAATTGCTTAGTCAACGAAGAAAAAAATGCTAGAGTAAAAGGATACTATAAACAAATTTTAGCAGAATATACAAATTTTATAGATCAAAGTGAAGCACAACAAATACTGAAATCTGCTAAAAAAGATAATATGGATGTTTTGAATCCTATTGAGGGAATTCAGTTTTTGAAAGTATCGGGAAATTTACCAGAACAGTCAAGGAATATTATTGATAGAATTAATGCGTTAAATTTTGATGAAAATAAATTTATATTATATATGGATGCTATTATGGATGACCTAAAGTTCTTAGAAGGGACGTCAAAGAAATTTGAAAATGCAATAAAAGATGTATTTTCGATAATTGGATATGGAGCAAGACAACCAGAAAGAGAAGTGGGAAAAGGACCAGATGATTTTATTATTTTAGGTTCTGGCAATTATTTGGTTATAGAGTGTAAAAACGAAACGACAACGGATACAATTAGTAAACATGATTGTAATCAGTTGAATGGATCCTATGCGTGGTTTCAGAATTTGTATCAAGATGAACAAGTAAAATGTATTCCTGTGATGATTCATAATAGTAGGGTATTTGGTTTTGAATGTTCTCCAACTTCAGAAATTAGGATTATGACTCCTGAATTATTAGAAAAATTTAAAAAAAATGTAAGAGGTTTTGCTGTGGCAATGTGTCAGAAAAATAATTTTAAAAACGTGGAAAAAATCAATAATTTGATACGCACCTATAAACTAAACAGAGAAGTTATAATTGAAGAATATACAACAATTTTTTCTGTAAAAAGTAGGTAATAAACGTATATTAATTAATGAAGATAGGATAAGGGTTTTAAAGGTGAAAGTTGTTACGATATAATAAAATGCTTTCTAGATAAGGTTTTATGCCCTGAACAAAAGAGATTAATTATTACTTGCGATGTATTGATGATATGTTAAGTTCTGAAGACTTTATCAAAGATTGGGAGATATTTAATGTCGAAGGATAATAGAGATTTTTTAAAGAGAAAAAAGATTGGTCGGAGATTAAAGATACATTATTGGGAGCATATTTAAAACCATATTTTCAAAAAGTTTTGATGACAAAACGTCCAATTTTTTATGTGGATTGCTTTTCTGGAAAAGGTAGATTTGATGATGGAAAACCAGGTTCTCCGATTATTGCACTTGATATACGCAAGGATTGTATTGCGCAGACAAGATCAGAAAATGCTCAGATTGATATGTGTTTTATTGATTTAAATTACGCATCAGATCTTTAATTAAATTTGTCTAGTTATTCTAGTTGCTATTGGAAGCCTGCTATTTTTTCGGGTAAATATGAGGAAAAAATTATTGAAATTCTTAAAACCAAGAAAAATGTTAATGTATTTTTGTACATTGATCCATATGGTATTCAGACATTAGACTCTGAATTGTTTGATATATTTTCAACTTTTGAATTTGCATCATTTGAAATGCTAATAAATTTTAATTCCTTTGGCTTTTTTAGAGAGGCCTGCCGTGCATTAAAAGTTGATTATACAAAAGATCGTGCATTAACAGATCTTGAGGATTTGGTTGAGTACTCACCTATACAAGTGGAAGCAGATTAAAAATCTATCAATTTACTTAATAAGATTGCGGATGGAACTTATTGGCAGGAGATAGTTAGGGATTTTAATATGGGGAAATTTGATGGATATCAGGCAGAAGAATTACTATCCGCAGGTTATAAAAAACAATTACGAAAGAGATATTCATATGTTCTAGATATGCCAATACAGATTAAGAAAACAAATCATCCTAAATATCGAATGATACATGTATGTAACCATGAAGAAGGTTGCTTATTGATGGCACAGAATATGTTAAATCGTACAGATGAGTTAGTTTTAAATATACAAGGCGAAGGTCAGATGTCAATTTTTGATCTGATGTCAGATGTAAGCACTGATAGCTCAGGAAAACAAATCACTATTCAGGATGTTAAAGACAAAATGAAAGAGCATTTATTAAATTATAACACGGGAGTGCATTTGAGTAGGCTAACTGCAGAATTTTATGTAAAATATGGATTGATAGGTTACATTAGCATGGTTAATGATGCTCTTAAAGAATTAGAAAAAGATGGATATATACAGATTGTGAGACAACCTCAATTTTCGGAGAAGACAAACAAGCCATTAAAATTTATGGACGAAAAGGGGAATCACAATGTAATAATTAGGAGGTTGCAACCATGAAGCGAGTGGCTGGTTATATTCAGCGAAAGTCAATGCTCTATGAAACAGGTGTTGAATACGGCGATTATACAATGAATCATGTTTTGGGATGTGCTCACGGATGTAAATTTCCATGTTATGCTTTCTTGCAAAAAAAAGATTTGGACAAATACATACTTATGAACAATGGCTGCAACCATATTTGGTATCTAATACATTACAACTTCTTCAAAGTGAAATACCAAAGCTTCGAAATAGAATAGAATCAGTTCAACTGTGTTTTACCACAGATCCTTTTATGTATGAGTTTGATGAAATTGCTAAAATGAGTAAAGATGAGATTCGACTTCTAAATTTAAATGGGATAAAATGCACAGTTTTGACGAAGGGAATACTTCCGCTTGAATTGGGAGACAAAAAGAATTATTCAATGGATAATGAGTATGGCATTACATTAATTTCTTTAGATGAAAAATATCGGGAAAAAATGGAGCCGTATGCAGCGTCTTATCAGCAAAGAATAGATGCTTTAAAAGCGTTGCATGATTCTGGGTGTAAGACATGGATAAGTATGGAGCCATATCCTACACCTAATTTGATTGATCAGGATATAAATGAACTTTTAGAAGCTGTGTCATTTACTGATAAAATTATTTTTGGTAGAACGAATTATTGTAAAGAGGTTTCACTAGGATATCCGCAGCATAAACACTTTTATAATGAAAAGGCAAAGCAAGTGATTGATTTTTGTGAAAAAAATAAAATAGATTCTTATATTAAAGAAAAAACAATTACACCAGATATATAAATTTTTTGCTATAGATAAATGCATAAATTGAAAGCGAGATGTTTTGATTTATTGAAATAGGAGATAAAATCTGTATAAGTTGGCATTATGTACCAAGGAGCAGATATATTGTGATTGTTTGGTAAATAAAGATAATGAAAGATTATTTACGTCGATAATACGCATGGAAATAATAAAATTTATGAAGTGGAGAAAAGCATACAGCTGAGAAATTTACATAGAGATGGATGATATTAAGTATATAATAAGTTACATTGTTGAAAAATGTTTGCAATGGCTATATGCAACAAGAAAAAAGCAATTTGGACATAGAATTATTGTTGGGATAATCTTGCTTGTTTTGCTTGTTCTTGGTCTAGCATTGATATTGTATATATTAGAGGCATTTTTGCTATATAATTGCATAGGGAATAATGGCGCAGATTTTGCTAGAATTTTAAGTGTAGTGGTAAGTACGGTAATTTTGATTATATTGTTAAACTGGGGAACTGGACAAGATAATTATAGCGAAGTATTATTGAGTTATTATTATTTAATAAGCAAGAGAAAGAAGTACCAATATAATTGGATAAAAATTATAGTAATTTTATTTGTAATAGTATTTTTGATTTCAACATTGTGTCAAGAAATAGATATTATTGCACAGGCGTTAAAGTTTAATCTGCCAGAGACCCTAATCATAGGGTTTGTAATTATATCTTTGTTTATATACATTCCATTAACAGAATGTGTTATTGATGAAGTGAAATTTTATAGGGTGAAATCAATTGCATCAATAGTGCAATTTTTGATTTTATTAGTTATATATATTACTTCCATGATGGATATGTCATCTGATGACGTAGGAAACATATATGATATAATGATTTTCGCAATTGGGCAAATTGCTTTTGCGGAGAGCGCAATAAGTAATTATAAAAGTATGTACAAAAAATTGAAAGAAGAGAAAAAAGATGAAGTAGAGAAATATCTTGAAGGAGTTGACAAACAATATGAAAAAAATGAAGAAATGATTCGGTCGGATATAAAAGAAGCAAAAAATTTTGTGGGAGAAATAGTTGATTTATGGTCTAAAATGAATTGGAAACAACGGATAAAAGTTGTAGGTGTTTTGTTGGCATTTATAGGTTTCTATGTGCTTCTTATATGGATATCAACATTATTGAGCAATATATAAATATATATATATTTGTTTTTATGTAAATGGGTACAATTTGGGTACAGCAGCTTTGAAACCACATTAACAAAAAATAAAAACGCATCAAAATGATACGATTTTGATACATGATAACATCAGATTAACCAGTATTTATGCGAGTTTCAAACAAATTTGCTTAGTATCTGGAAACAAAATGGCAACATTTTGTGGTTATTCGGCGAATAAAAATTTTATTTCATAACGTATATAAAGAAACCTTACTGATTTTCAGAAGTAAAAAACTGAATATCGGTAAGGTTTTCTTTTTCCTTATTTTTCTTTTTTAGTCAATTCTTTTACGAGGTAATCACTCAATTCCTGAGATGGTATCTTGGCACGTTTCTGGTAAGTATCCAGTTCCGGATACTTATATCTCCATTCATCATATTCTTCCTTGCTGATTAGAAGAAGTTGCAGCGGAACTGGGAGTTTCCAAGTCTTATGCTTATAAGATTGTCAAACAGCTAAATGAAGAATTACAGAAGCTGGGTTATCTTACGGTAGTTGGCAGAGTAAACACTAATTATTTCCGCAAAAAAGTATGTTACAGCGAAATGTAAGAGAAAGAGAGGAGAATTTGTATGAGTATTTACAAAGATAATGTCACTGGGAAGTGGCGGGTGGTCTATCGTTATACTGATTGGACAGGAGAAACGCACCAGCCATCCAAAAGAGGATTTCCTGCAAAACGAGAAGCTTGAAACGCATACACTACGGATTAACAAGTACTATCAGAGACTGCACCGGGAAGATGTGATTACACCGCCAAAGACATTAAAAAGTAATCGAACCATTAAGATGCCGCAGTTTTTGTGTGATGAGATGCAGGATTACCTGAAAATGCTGTATGAGCCGAAAGAGGACGAACGGATTTTCACAATTTCCAAATCTTATCTGCATCATGAAATGAATAGAGGCTCAAAAATATCTGGGGTGAAGCGAATCCGTGTGTATGATTTGAGACATTCCCATGTATCGTTATTGATTAATATGGGATTTCCGGTATTAGCAATCGCAGACCGAATGGGACATGCATCAATCTGGCGGTGCTGATTCACGTCGATCACGATTTAGTATGGATATGCCATTGGTTAAATATATAAAATTTTTGTTGAGGTTTCAAAGAGATTTGATTGAATAAACGATATATCAATTATGAAGAGGTCATAAAAACTTTGTGGTATTTTAAAGTGAATCAAGAATAATAGATGAATGTATTTTTTATAAGATTATCTAATCGGGTTAAAAATAACGAAAAAGGTATTAGTAGTTGAATCATATAACCAATGACAAAGATGATCAATCGTTTTAGAATATAAATATCAAATGTGACTGTTCAGGCGCCGACGGTTAAGAAAATTTGAGTAAATAATTGTGATGCAAGATTAAAAAAAGTGGGATTATTTCTTATCATTACAACAGCAAGATTTCACTGGGCTTTATCAACCCGGACTATGCAAAAGAGGGAACAGAGCTGGGAATGATTTGGGATATTAGCGGAATAAGGAGGAAAGTGTAGTGAAGGATTATATTGGAGCGAGAGTAGATTATGAACCCAAGTATAAAGATGTTTTAACCTATTTTCAGAATATTGGGAATCTTTATACTTGGGAGGCTGATCCTTGGTATGAAACTTGTAAATCGTGGGCAGAAACATGTTATATTCATGCAGGGATTAGTGGGGCTGAAATTACATTCCAAGGAAAAGATGCACAGGCGTTTCTCTCAAAACTTTGTATGAATAACATTAGCAAATGGAAAAACGGAAAAAATAAACATTTGGTTATGCTTGATGAAGAAGGATTGATAGCAGCTCATTGTCTTAGTATGAAAGACGACGATAATACATATCGGATTACGGCTGCACTTCCATTTGCAGCAATGAAACTGTTGGAGACTGGTGCTTATGATGTGAAAATGACCATGCGTGATATCTTTGTCTTTCAATTTTCAGGACCAAAGTCATTAACAATTATAGAAAAACTTACGAATACGAATCTTCATGATCTAGCATTTTTGCAATTTCGTAAGGTAAGTATTCCGGGACTGAATATTGAAGTGGAAGTGAACAGGGTTGGGATGAGTGGAACACTTGCATATGAAATTCGTGGTTTAAAAGAAGATGGTCCCAATGTATATCATGCGGCTTATGAGATCGGAAAACCTATGGGATTAAAGAGGCTTGGATGGCGGAGTTATCCGGTGAATCATGCTTTTGGAGGATATCCGCAAGTTACGGTATCATTTGAGAGCGCTTCCTATAAAGATCCGAAGGTTGTAGAAATGTCACCTGCAAATATTTCATATACTGGAAGTGTTGAACCAGAGAATCTTCGTGCACGTTTCCGGACGCCGGTAGAGGTTGGCTGGCAATGGATGGCAAAATTGGATCATGACTTTATTGGAAGAAAAGCTCTTGAGAAAGAAATGTCAAATCCTCAAAAGATGATTGTATCTTTAATTTGGAATCCGGAAGATATTTTAGATGTACAGGCATCTTTGTATAGAGAGGGGGAGCCTTATAAGCAGATGGAGTATCCTTGTTGCGTTCCGGGCATGTGTGGAGGACATCAGGACTATGTTACCACAAGGGATGGCAAGGTTATTGGTTTATCCAGTAGTGCGGCATATAGTTCCCATTATCATAAAATGATTTCTGAATGTACCATAGATATGGAATATGCCAAAGAGTGCGAAGAAGTGATTGTAAAATGGGGCGATTATGGAAAGCGTATAAAGGATATCCGTGCAGTAATTGCAAAATTTCCATTAAATGATCTGGTTGAGAATAAAAATTATGATATTAGTTCTTGTCCGTATGGCTTTGAAGAATGAAGGGAGTTTCCATGAGTAAAAAAAATAGAAAATGGCTGGTATTTACGATTATGTGTCTTGCATATATGCCGGGAAGTTATGCACAATACCAGTTATCCGTGTATGCCTCGGAACTAATACAATCTTTTGGACTTACAACATCGCAGTTTTCATCTTTATTTACGGCGCCTATGATTGTAGCAATTTTCTTGAGTTTTGTAGGAGGAATGATTTCTGACAAGGTTGGTTCAAAGAAAGTCATTAATATTTCATTTGTTATAGCTGGAATTGGAATGATTGGGAGAGTTTTTGCAAATAGCTATATGCCATTTTTTCTTTGCATGGCATTAACCGGTTTCTCCAATATGTTTGTCAATATTAATGCATCCAAGATTACTGCAAGTTGGTTTGAGCAGGAAAAGCTAGGAATTTTGATGGGCATATTTGGATTTTGCGGACAACTTCCGGGAGCCTTTGCGACAGCAACGACGGCAGTTTTGTTTGATAGCAGGACATCTGCTTTTATTGTATCAGCAATATTCTGTATTAGTGTATTTGTTTTATGGTTGCTTTTTGTGAAAGATAAGCCAGAGGATACAATGGAAGAAAGGGAGAAGATAGATCAGGAAAATCAACCTTCCATTGGGGATTCTCTTAAGGTAGTACTTTCTAATAAAGGTGTATGGCTGGTTTCTATTTGCATTATGATGGCTCTTGGCAGTACGGTAACTTTATCCACTTTTATGCCGATGGCATTGCAGACCATGTATGGAATAGATATGAAAGTATGTGGTACGATTGCATCTATGTTGACATTGGGAAATTGTATTGGCTCTATTACAGGTCCCATTGTATTCTCTAAAATCAAAAATGTTAAAGTGTTTGTATCAGGAGCTGCCGTGTTGAGTTTTGCCGGAATTATTATGTGTTGGAGATTTCCGTCCATATTCGTTTTACACATACTGGTTCTTTATACTGGAATTATGCTTGGAGCGTCAATGCCTATTTTCCTTTCCGCACCGGTTTTGTTAGAAGGACTTGGAACTAAATATGCAGGAAGTGCGGCGGGTGTCATCTCTACATTACAGCTTCTTGGAGCTGTTTTGATTCCAACTTATATCTTAACACCGATTGCGGGAGAAAATTATAGTTTGTTGTTTATGCTTGCATCCATATGTATGGTAATTATGTTCCTCTGTGGGCTGTTACTCCCTCAGTTTGGAAACAATCAAAAGTAAGAATCACAAAATAAATGAAAATCTTCCTATGTTGCAATGAAATTGCTGTCGCAAGCCAAATTTCAAGCATAGGAGGATGTCCAAATTAAAGTGTTTCGCAGATGAGGCAGGATATTAATAAATAGAGAAGCATATTTTCATCCAGGTAATCCAGTGAAATATGGAGCAGGTCTTCGATTTTTCGTAGCCGGTAGATCAAGGTGTTTCTATGAAGATGAAGCGTCCGGGCAGTCTCCGCTATATTTCTTCCGTTGATAAGATAGCATTTTAAATTATGAATGAGTGTGAGATCCTGCTCCATATGGCTTTGCCACAGGGATAAAACAGCTGGGTGGCAGAAGCCCGGCAAGGAGTTTTTTTCCTTAAGGACACCATATAAAACATGCAGAAAGGCTTCATCAAACCTTTGAATATGTTTTTGAGGCTCCAAAGGGTAAGATTTCATAAGCCTGCATTGCCCATATGCCATGGAAAGCTCCGTGAATCTAAAAAAACGGGTGCTTATATAGACCTTAAGGGAAAGCCGTTTTAGCAAATCATCCAGTGCGGCGTATGATTTTTCATAATCAGGATCAAAATCCCGCCTGCGGCAAACCGCAACAATAGAATGTTCAAAATAGAGGACAACTCCATGAGGCAGAATGTTTTTTATCTGATGAATATAGGCAGACTGACGGGTATCCGAGACGTCAGATTCCGGAAGGGAAAATTGATAAAGATACCAAATATCCTCATTCGTATAATTTCTGGCTTGGAGATAATAAGAGGTAGAAAGCTCATCTGCCGGATATCCCTGTAAAAGCCGTATAACATAATAGTTTTCTTCATCCTGCAAAAGAAAAGCCTGAATCTGGTGCTTCATAGCAAGCTCTGTAAAATGAACGACTTCTAATAACAAAGCCTTTTGTGCTTCCGTAAAGGGACCGTTTATATCTGTCGTACCGAATGCTCCAAAGTTTTTTCCCTCAAAATAAAGCGGAGCGGTCAGAGAGTGATGGGATGGATCCTGACGAAAGACGCTGGAGATTAAGCGGTTTCCGCTGTGAATTTCCTGCATAACTCTCTGGTGTTCGTCAGGATATATGGATTCTGTCGGTGTAAAGCCGAAATTGATAACCTCGTCCCAGAGAGTTCCCACGATTTTTTCCTGAAATTTCCCGGTATAATGCAGCAGCTTTCCGGTTGGAGAAAAAAGGGCAATCGGGTTGCAAAGAAAGGTGGACGCATAATCAAGCAGATCTGAAACATCTTTGTTTTCGATAATTATATTTAGGCATTGCTCATACCAGGCATAGTACTTATCAAAAATATCCAGAAACTCACGGAATACCTTATGAAAAGGCTCGTCCGTATATAAGATGGCGGCATGCTCCATCCAGGAAGGGTTTATCTGTCCCTCCTTTGATCCGGTTTTGGTACAGAAAATCAGGAACCGGGGCTTACGTATATCCCATTCCCTATCAAGGAAAGAGCTCTCTTGTGTTAAATACAGAAAATCATTATCAATTATTTCCATGGAATCATCAAGCATGCGGGCATGCCGGAATAATTGATCTAAGCCCGTAGATTTATAAAAAATCCTGTATTTATCAGGAATCCAGTCAAGGATGACAGAAATACTCATAGATTTCATTGCAAAAAACTCCTTTGGTTATTTTTGACGAAAAAAGACAGTATAAATGAATTATATAACTGATGACGGGAGATGGCAACTGCTTTACTATAAATATATAGGAAACACTGTTCAGGCGCCGACAGTTAGAGAAGAGATAATATAATTCAGACAAAAGGAGGGAGGCAATAAAAAGAGCTGAGGGAGCATCCTATAAAGGGGTATCGATTTTTTAATATTATAACTATATAGTTGAAAGGATTATTTTTTATGAAAAAGATATTGTTAAATGGAGTAGACGGAAATTTTGGAAGCAGGTCAGCCCGTGTATTGCTGGAAAAATATCCTCATGAAGCTTTGATTTTTACGGCTCCAACAAAAAATGGTCTTGAAAAATACCAGGCAATGGGCATTGAAACCAGAATTGCCGATTTTAACAATGCGGAAAAACTGACGGAAGCATTTAAAGATGCGGATACAGTTATTCTGATCTCCATGCCATTCGTTGGACCGAAAAGAAGAGCGGCACATAAAATTGCAATTGATGCGGCTGTGGCGGCAGGTGTAAACAAACTGGTTTATACATCGATTGTAGGAGCCGGACATGAGGATATCAATGCTTACGAAGTAAACGATCATGTATGGACCGAAAGGTATATCAAAAAACAGCCCATCCATTATTTGATTCTTCGGGATTCCCAATATGCGGAAGCAATGGTCTCCACATTTGTGGAAGCAGTTGAAAATACAAACGGCATCATCCGCAATAACATGGGAGATGGGAAAATGGCATTTGTTTCGAGGGATGACTGTGCGCTTGCGGCGGCCTGTGCGGCAATGTCTGATTGGGAAGATCGAATTGTTGATATAAATGGAGCCGAGCTTCTGACAATTGCACAGTACATGGCAATCGCCTCGGAGGTTACGGGTAAAAAGACGGAATATCAATATATCAACGATGATGAGATGTATGAGTTCTTTGACTCCATCGGCGTTCCAAGGACAACGGAGGAAATGTGGGCGGACACGGCGAAGAACTTTCCATTTTGCTCAGATGGAATGGTGTCCTTTGGCAGGGCAATCCGTCTGAATCAAATGAGTACATTTACAGATGATTTTGAAAAGCTGACAGGGCAAAAGCCCATCACGGTAAGAGAAATGTTTGAAGATATGGAAAATCATTTAATCGGAACAAGAACATCTACAGATAATTAAAAACAGTAGGAGGACGAAAAATGGCAGAAATGATGAATCCGGCGCTGGAAGGCGCCACCTTATTGTTCCCACAGGGATCTTTTATTACGGCATATGCTTATACGGGCGTGGAGGATGAGATCAAGGCATATCAGACCAGCGCATGGATTGGAACGGCGCTTATGACATCCCCCATTTATGATGTATACGGACCGGATGCCGTTAAATTAATGGGACAGGTTTGTACAAATGATTTTACCACGCTGGGAATGAACGGCATACGCCATGCCGTAATGTGCAATGAGAAAGGTCAGATTCTGACAGACGGCGTTGTAATCCGTATCGGAGAAGATCGTTACAGAACCTACTGGCTTGATCCGGTGATCTCTTATTATGTCAATACATCAGATCTGGATGTGCATGGCGAAAACATGAGCGGAAAGGAATATTTTATCCAGATTGACGGTGAAAAGTCCTTAGAGATTCTGGAAAACGCATTCCAGGCCAATCTTCACGACATCAAATTCGGCAGACATAGAATCCAGGAGGTAAACGGAAAACAGGTACGCATCATCCGGCTTGGCATGTCCGGCAACCTTGCTTATGAAATTCACGGAGATATGGCGGATTATGCGGAGATCTATAATCTGGTATGGGCGGCAGGTGAAAAGCTGGGAGCAAGAAAGCTTGGGCTCCAGGCTTATAACATGTTTAACCATACGGAGGCCGGATTCCCGAATATCAATCTTCACTATCCGCTTCCGTGGCTGGAAACCAGCGAGAAAATGACAGAATATATGCGCACAGTGCCTCAGTTATCCATGTTCAATCTCAATCGAAGGCTTCTCGGAAGTGTGGGGGATGATCTTCAGGCTCGCTTTGTTACTCCCTATGATGTGGGATGGGATTTCCTGATTAAATACAATCATGACTTCATTGGAAAAGAAGCCCTCCTTGAAATGTCGAAAAAGCCCCAAAAAAAATGCGTAACCCTGGAGTGGAACGCCGAGGATGTGGCAGAAGTCTTTGCAACCATGCTCAGCCCTGGGGAGGAACCCTGCGAGGATATTACCAAACCATGCGCGCTTGAATACTATTTCTGTGTCAGAGAGTTTGGTTTTGAGTACCGGGCGGATAAGGTGCTGGCTGCAGATAAGGAGATCGGGATCACAAGCGGAAAAATCATCTCTTATACCTATAACAGCATGATTTCTCTGGCCTTCATTTCCGCAGAATATGCCAAAGAAGGGACGGAGCTTGAAATACTCTGGGGAACGCCGGGAACCCGCCAGATGAAGGTTCGCGCAAAGGTTGCCAGATTCCCGTATAATCAGGATTATATCCGTAATGAAAAGCGGGATGTTTCGGATATACCTGTTTTTGAAAGATGAAACCGGAGATGATTACATAGGGAAAATAAAATTTATGTGTTCCCCTGCAGAGTTTTCAAGCTTTGCAGGGGATCTGCTGTTTATGGGTTTATTCTTTTAACTTAATACATATACCTGTATTAATTATTGAACATAATATAGAATTTATTTCTCATGTAGCAGATTATCTTGTAGATGTAGGAAGAAATGCAGGAAATAAAGGTAATACCAAAGCATGAACCAATCAAGAAAGTATATGTAGAAATGGTAAAGCAGATTGTAGAAAGCGAGGCGAAGAATGATGAAGACGCTGAATGATTATATGGCAATGTCCTATCGTATGGAAATTGTGGAAGATAAAGATGAAGGCGGATTTGTAGTTTCTTATATCCATATGTTCCACGCGATATATATGAAAGTTTTTTTGAATGATTTTTGAAACATTTTTGAAAATTATTAAGAGAAACGGAGCAGCAACTCCGGGACATCTCAGAATTCCGGAGACCTATGAGATGGCGAGAGAACTTGCTGATTATATAGAGAATCTGGGAATTGAAGAATGGAAATAGCAAAAGAAATGATTTAATAAAAGGAAGAAAGCAATGGAGAAAGAAAATAGAAAGTATTCAGGGTTTTCAGAGGATTTTGTCTGGGGTGCAGCAACGAGTGCATATCAGATCGAAGGCGCAGTAAAAGAAGATGGCAAAAAGAACAGTCTGTTTTGATGGAATTAATTTCTGTTATGACAGACTGTTTTTTCTATGCCATTATCAATAGTTGATTTGCGGAAAAACATCGAAATATATGTGTCGTGAGGAGAAGTTTATGCTGTATATAATACTATTAGCTGAGTTATATGGGCATATGTCAAAAACATTATTGACATATGCCTTTTATAGAACTATTATATAAGAAAAGCAAGAAAGGAGCAGTTTATGCCGAGACCAGTAAAATGCAGAAAAGTTTGCCATTTCCCCAATGTTTTAGAATTCTTTCCGGCAGATGATACTGAGAAAAAAACACCTATTGTTCTGACGGTAGATGAGTATGAAACCATCCGTCTGTTGGACAAGAAAGGTTATAGTCAGGAGCAGTGCGCAGTATCTATGCAAGTAGCAAGAACAACTGTTCAGCGAATTTATGAGATTGCCAGGAAGAAAATAGCAGATGCACTCATTGATGGATATCCGCTTAAAATTGAAGGTGGAGATTTCAAAATCTGTGATGGTCAGAGCAGTAACTGTGGACTTGGAGGATGTTACAAGCAGGAGATTCATCAAAAATATGCAGCAGAAAAAGGAGAAGGTATCATGAGAATAGCAGTAACGTATGAAAACGGACAGATTTTTCAGCACTTCGGACACACAGAAACATTTAAGATTTATGATGTAGAGGAAGGAAAAGTAGTACATTCAGAAGTAGTAGATACGAATGGAAGCGGACATGGCGCATTGGCAGGAGTTCTTAAAGCATTGAATGCAGATGTTTTGATCTGTGGCGGAATCGGAGGCGGCGCACAGACAGCGTTAGCGGCAGCCGGCATTAAGCTTTTCGGAGGAGTTTCCGGAGATGCGGATGAAGCAGTAGAAGCGTTTATCAATGAAACACTCGATTATAATCCGGATGTTAAGTGTTCTCATCATGAGCACAGCCACGGGGAAGGACATACATGTGGCGAGCATGGATGTGGAAGCCATAGCTGTCATTAAGAAAAATAGCAAAAAATAATAATACAAAAGAATGTGTCAAGGTAATGGAGAAAGGCAACTGTTGACTTTTGCCTTTTAGCGTGTTAAAATCAAGAATGTAGAAAAACAAAGACGTTTTGCAGTCATTATTGCAAAGCGTCTTTTTATTTTATCAGCAGTGATAAAGAGTGTGCGGTAAACAGATAATACAGAAAAGGAAGAATGCTCTATGAAAGAATTGTTATTTTTGCTTGTATTGTTTGTTTCTAATGTTATTCAGGCTATCACAGGGTTTGCCGGCACGGTATTGGCGATGCCACCTTCCGTTTATTTGCTTGGGCTGGATCATGCAAAGGTGGTCCTGAATGTTATGGCCTGGCTGTCCGGACTGATGATCGCAGTGACCGGATATCGACATATAAACTGGAAAGAATTGCTTAAGATGTCTGCGGTCATGTTGGTTGGAATGTTTGCAGGGATACAGATCTGCCGGATCGTGAAATCTGAAAATATTCTTCTGACAATATATGGAATCATAATCGTCGTAGTTGCATTAAAGAATCTGTGCATCCATACAGAGAAAAAACTTCCGGATCTCATTTTGTGGATAGTTCTGATCCTGGCAGGGATAATTCATGGTATGTTTGTATCAGGAGGGGCTTTACTTGTGATCTATGCAACACAGGTACTGAAAGAAAAAGAAGAATTTCGTGCGACAGTGGCCCCTGTATGGGTGGTGCTGAATTTTTTTTTGATGGTTACCCAGTTCAGGAGCGGCCTGGTTGGAACGGCAGATATTCGACTGATCTGTATCAGTATCCTGCCATTACTTATAGCTACATGGTTAGGTAAAAAGCTGGTATGTAAAGTATCTCAGAAGGTATTTCTGAATCTGACTTATATACTGCTTCTGATATCTGGAGTATCTTTGATCGTCTGATGCAGTTGATCACAGGAAGCTGCGGTGGAGAAAGGTGTATAAATATGGCAGTAACATTGCGTGAGATCATAAAACAGGTACAGCATCTGGAGATGAAGCTGGTAGCAGGTGAGACAGGACTGGATCATGAAGTGTCATGGACGCATATGGTAGACAGCGACACGATTTCTGCATTTCTGCAGGGACAGGAGCTTACTTTTACAACTGGATTAGGATTGAATGAAAATCTGACTCTTCTTCGTCTGGTAAAGGAAGTATGGCGAAACAAAGCCAGTGGAATCGTGATCAATACAGGGCCTTATATCAGTGAGATCGGACAGGATGTTATTGATTTTGCAAATGAAAAGGGATTCCCGGTATTTGAAGTACCGTGGAGGGTTCGAATGGCTGAAATCATGCGGATCATATGTTTTGCAATAACAAAAGAGCAGCAGAACGCAATTGAGGTTGCGACGGCACTTAACAATGCCTTTTTATGTCCGTCTCAGGAAGAACTGTATGTTTCGGCACTGATGAGAAAAGGGTATTTTACAGACAGTGCATATACGGTTGTGAATGTGTGTGTTCTGGAAGACAATGATCGTGTAACAGGAACAAGGCTAGAGCAGATTTTATCTAAACTGAGCAGTCATATCCGCTGCAATTATAATGGGATTTTGTGTTGTGCCCAGGATAAGCAGATCCTTCTGGTTTTGTGTGATTATTCTGATGAAGCATGCAGAAAAACTACAGAGAGGATTTTTCAGATACTATGCAGGATGGTATGTCAGAAGGAACAGATTTTTGTAAGTGTAAGTAAGCAGATTTCCGGGATCAGGCAGATTTATAAGAGCTATCAGTTTGCGGAAAAAATGTCTGATTTATTATGTGTCTGTCAGGTTCCGGGCGAGCAAAGCACAGATGGCGGAAAGATTATTTTTTACAAAGATCTTGGGATTTACAGGGTACTGCTCACACTTACAGATAAGGAAGCAATAAAAGAATATCTGGCAGATACAGTAGCTCCATTGTATGAATATGATGAGATGAACCACTCAGATCTGGTCAGAGTACTTCAGTGCTACCTGGCTAACGACTGCAGTGTCAAAAGTGCGTCACAGGAATTGATCGTACATCGAAATACAATTAATTATAAGCTTGGAAAGGCCGCTGAGATACTTGGAAAAAATCTTTCTGATTTTGATGTGCGTTTTCAGCTGAGGCTGGGTTTCCTGTTATATCAGATGAATGAAATGTAAAAGGAAAATGCGGCAGCAGAATAATAACGATTGTGCTGCAGCACAAAAATAATTGGATAGATGTCTATTGCAGACAGTCAGTGTCGAGAGTAATATATGACTCAGATAAGACAAAGGCGTCTGGTTCACAAATGAATGTGGGCCGGGCGCTTTTCTTATTCTACAACAAATAATAAGTTTGTTTACCGCAAAAATGAACAATATTTAAAACTGAATTACAGATAAAGAGGAGGAAGTTATTATGAGTTTAACAGGAAAAGAAGTAGCACAGATGCATAAAGATTATGTGATGCAGTCATGGGCAAGATCAGGAGCAGATACTTTACCGGTAGAAAGAGCTGAGGGAATTTATTTTTACGATTATGATGGAAAAAAATATGCAGATATGGCTTCACTTCTGGTGTGTTCCAACCTCGGACATGAGCTGCCGGAGATCGTTGAAGCAATCAAGGAACAGGCTGATAAGATGTGCTTCATGGCACCGGCATATGCATCCGAGCCTAAGAGCATGCTGGCAAAAATGCTTGTAGAAGCAGCAGGAGCAGATACATACAAGAGAGTTTTCTTCACAAATGGTGGAGCAGAATCCAATGAGAATGCTATTAAAATGGCACGTATGGTAACCGGAAGAACCAAGATCTTTTCCTGTTACAGAAGCTATCATGGAGCTACACTTGGAGCATCCAATGCTTCTGGTGACTGGAGAAGATATGCAGCAGAGATCGGTGGTGCAAATGGATTCGTACACTTTATGAACCCTCAGATGTATCGTGACGGATATACAAAAGGAGTTGATGATGCAGAGGTAACGAAGAAATATCTGGATGCGCTGGATCTGCAGCTCAAATATGAAGGCCCCGGAAATGTGGCAGCGATCCTGATGGAGTCTATAGTAGGTGCAAACGGTGTCATTCTTCCTCCAGACGGATATATGGAAGGTGTTCGTGCACTTTGTGACAAATATGGAATCCTTCTGATCTGTGATGAGGTTATGGCAGGATTTTACCGTACAGGAAAAATGTTTGCATTTATGAATTTCGACATGAAACCGGATATCATTACATTTGCAAAAGGTGTTACCTGTGGTTATGTACAGCTGGGCGGATGTATTGTGAGTAAAAAGGTTGCGGAGTATTTTGAGGAAAATGTTCTTCAGTGCGGACTTACTTACAGTGGACATACACTTGCATGTGCGGCTGGTGTAGCAGCAATGAAATATTATAAAGAACACGACATCGAGGGACATGTAGCTGAGATGCACAAGATCGTTGCTCCGTTTATGGACGAGATGGTAAGAAAGCATAAATGTATTGGTGAAGCAAGATGTATCGGTTTGTTCGGCGCACTTGAAGTAGTCAAGAATAAAGAAACCAGAGAACCGATGCAGGAATACGGCGTACCCGGACCGGTAATGCCGTGGATATTTGCAGAATTAAAGAAACGTGGCTTTGCAACTTTCGGACGTGAGAACTTTATTGAAATCTGTCCGCCACTGATCATCACGAAAGAGGAGCTGGAAGAGTATCTCCCGATCCTTGATGAAGTGCTTACAATGGTCGATGAAAAATTTTGTGACTGATAAAGCAGGAGGTAGCCTATGAACTGGGATTATCTACAGCCGGTAAAAATTCATTTCGGCAAAGGTAGAGTAAAAGAAATCAAAGAAATAGCCAGAGAGCTTGGCTGCGAAAGAGGCCTTCTGGTGGCAGGACCGTTTTTCTTTAAAAGCGGTCTTGCCGAAAAGGTCAT
Organism: Ruminococcus sp. AF20-12LB; assembly: GCF_003478985.1. Classification (NCBI taxonomy): domain Bacteria; kingdom Bacillati; phylum Bacillota; class Clostridia; order Eubacteriales; family Oscillospiraceae; genus Ruminococcus; species Ruminococcus sp. AF20-12LB. The sequence goes on from NZ_QUGH01000007.1 coordinate 153,904, forward strand.
AAAAGAGTCAGAAGGAATGATCGTTGCTTCTTTTGGAGATGTTTCTCCAAACCCGGACGTTGCAGAGGTAGATGCCTGTGCGGAAGTGATCCGGCAGAAAAATATCGGATTTGTGGTAGCACTGGGTGGAGGCAGTCCCATGGATTGTGCCAAAGCAGCTGCCAGTGTAGCTTTGACTCCGGATTCCATCCGTAAGTATCATGAAACCGGAGTAGCAATGCCGGAGAAACATCTTCCACTGATCGCAGTTCCTACGACTGCAGGAACAGGAAGTGAAGTGACCTGTGTATCAGTTCTTTCGGATCATGCAAATGGAAAAAAAGCGCCGATCGTATCAGAGGGATTTTATCCGGCAGCAGCTATCATTGATCCGGAACTTACTTATACAATGCCACCGCAGGTTACGGCAGGAACAGGAATTGATGTTCTTTCCCATGCGATCGAAGGCTATTGGAGCAAAGGTCATCAGCCGATCTGTGATGTGCTTGCGATGCATGCAGCAGAACTGGTATTCAAATATGTTTACAGAGCATACAGGAAGCCAGATGATGAGGAAGCAAGGGAGAAAATGTGTGAAGCATCTTTGATTGCAGGATTGGCGTTTACTTTACCGAAAACTACTTCTTCCCATGCGTGTTCATTTCCATTGACCAATATTTATCACATCCCGCATGGCGAGGCGTGTGGCCTGACCCTGGATTATTTTATAAGAATCAATGCAAAAGGCGAAGGTGGTGAACGTGTAGAGGAATTTGCCAGAAGGATTGGATTCAAAGATGCAGAAGAGATGGCGGATGCAGTTCTTGAATTAAAGAAAAAAATGGGATTGCGGTGTGATCTGAAGGATCTGGAGCTTGACGATGATCAGATTGCGGAGCTGGTTCGCATCAGCAGACACCCGAACCTTTATAACAATCCGGTAGAGATCACAGATGCGATGCTGGATGAGATGTATCGATATCTGGCCGGAAAGTGAAAGATTTTGATTGAATGTTGAAAGAAATAATGATAATATAGAAAGAGACGATGGAGTCCGGATACTTTGGTATCTGGGCTCTTTTTGTATTTATGGATGGGAGATGAAAGATTATGAAACTGATCACAGCAATCGTAAGACCTGAGAAAGTAATGGATGTCATCAAAGCACTGGAACAGGAAGGATATTTTGCTTTTTCAAAATGGGCAATTTCAGGAAGAGGTAAGGAAAAAGGTATTCAGGTAGGTGATGTCCTTTATCAGGAAATGGCAAAAAACATGCTGTATATTACTGTTGGGGACAAAGAAAAAGATGAGGTTGTAGATATTATCATTAACAGTGCAAAGAGTGGGCAGTATGGACATTATGGTGATGGAAAAATTTTTGTTTCCGATATCAGTGAGGCATATACGATCAGTGAAGAAACCAGAGAAGATGATGATGAATGATATGCTTGATGAAGCAGGAGGATATATATGGGTGAAAGAAATAAAAGAACAAAATTAAAAAAATCCATGGGACCTGGTTCGATCTGGGCAGTTGCAGTCGGTTCCATCATTGGATGGGGATGTTTTATACAGGGTGGTCTCTGGACAGAACGTGCAGGTGGACCGCTCCCGCTGTTTCTGGGATTTCTGGCAGGCGGTCTTTTAATGATCGTGGTAGGCTACAGCTATTCTTATATGATCGCAAAATTTCCGGTAGCGGGTGGTGAATTTGCCTATGCATATAAAGGCTTTGGAAGAACTGCTTCGTACATATGCGGATGGATGCTGTCGCTTGGATATCTGTCTATTGTAGCTTTGAATGCAACGGCACTTCCGGTATTGGCATCCTATATTTTTCCTGGAGTCTTTAACAGAGGTTACCTGTATACAATTGCAGGATATGATGTATATATGGGTGAAGTCGGATTATCCCTGTTCTTTATCATACTTTTCGGGATCATGAATTACAAAGGTGCGAAATCTGTAGGAAATCTTCAGCTTGCGATGGTCCTTATCATGTGTGCAGCGGTTGTTGTATCAGTCATTGGCGTGATCGCAACAGGACATTTTGATGCTTCAAACTTGCAGCCGGCATACGGAGCCGAAGGCAAGTCTCTTGGAAGCGGTTTTGTATCTATCCTGGCATTGGCTCCGTTCCTTTATGTAGGATTTGACTGTATTCCACAGGCGGCAGAAGAATATGATTTTCCACCACAGAAGTGCAAAATGCTGATCATTTCAGCATTGATCGTAGGTGCTTTGATCTATGGTGCAATGGCACTGGTGACAGATTGTGTTGTTCCCTGGCAGCAGGTTCTGACTATGACAGATGCGGATGGAACTCTTGTAAAATGGCATACAGGTGCAGTTCTTGATCTTGCAATGGGAAAAGTTGGTGTGTGCTTTGTGGCACTGGCAGTGTGCATGGGGATTTTTACCGGTATGAACGGATTCTTTATGACATCCAGCCGTCTTTTATTTGGTATGGCAAGAGCAAAAATGCTTCCGTCAGCTTTTGAAAAGGTTCATCCGGAGCATAAAACTCCGTCCATATGTGTTGGGTTTACCATGATCATCTGCTGTATCTGCCCATTTTTCGGCAGAGAAGTGATCGGCTGGGTTGTAGATATGTGTTCCGTAGGTACTGCGTTCGGATATTTCTTTACCTGTGCAGGTGCTTATATTCTTCTGAAAAAATATGGCGATGATACAGATACAAATAAAATCCATCCGGCAGTAGCAATGGGCGGCTGCGTGATCTCTGTTGTAATATTGCTGCTCCTGATCGTGCCCGGTTCTCCAGCATTCATGGCTCCACAGTCCTTTGCAGCGCTGATCGTGTGGGTACTGATGGGAGTTACTTTCTATTTTGTTTCAAAGAAAAATTTTGCGAAAATCACTAAGAGAGAAATGGATTATCTGATTCTTGGAAATGTGCAGGTAGTTCGAGGACTGAGAAAAGGAAAAGATCAGGGAAGAGTTGTGCAGGGTAATATTGTGGCTGATCAGAGTAATAAATCTTAAAAGGTAATAAAACGGCTGCAGGCCTATAATACTTTCAGGGTAACAGAAAAACTTCCATTCAAAAAATGGGAGTTTTTCTGTTACCGGAGTATCATATTTGCAAGGTGTGATTTATAAAGTATCTTGACAGAGGTACCGATTCTGTTATACTATTAAAACTGATAAAGGGGAGTAACCTACGTTTGGAAATCTGCGTTTGCAGTGTCGTCAGTACGGTGGAAACATCCGGCGCTGCAGGGAAATGGTGAGACTTTTATTGCATTTTTTGTTGTGCAATAAGGGTTTCTTTTTTTATATCATTTTATCAAAAAAATCCTTTATTGCATAAAAAAATTACAGTCGGTGAATATTTGCAAAAAAGGAGGCAAAGGTAATGAAAGAAATTTATCAGCAGACAGCAGAAGAAGTTCTCGAGCGTGTGGAAAGCAGGGAATCAGGGCTTACCGATGAACAGGTCAGACGGTCCAGAGAGAAGTGCGGATGGAATGAGCTTGCAGAAGGAAAGAAAAAAAGTATTTTGCAGATCTTCTTTGAGCAGTATAAGGATTTTCTGGTGTTGATCCTGATCGCATCGGCAGTGATATCCGGTATGCTCGGAGATGTGGAAAGTGCAGCAGTTATCGTGATCGTTATTACGATCAATGCGATTTTGGGAACCGTGCAGACCGTAAAGGCTGAGCAGTCTCTGCAGAGTTTAAAGAAGCTTGCCGGTCCGGAGGCAAAGGTATTGCGTGATGGTGTGGCGGTACAGCTTCCGGCAAGAGAACTGGTTGTAGGAGATGTGATTCTTCTTGAAGCAGGTGATATGATCCCTGCGGATGGAAGATTGATTGAAAATGCAAGTCTTAAGGTCGATGAAAGTGCTCTTACCGGAGAAAGTCTTGCGGTTGAAAAGAGTATGGACATTATTTTGGAGGAAGCACCACTTGGTGATCGGACAAATATGCTGTTTTCCGGAAGCTTTGTCACATATGGGCGTGGCAGAGCGGTTGTAACGAATGTAGGAATGCAGACAGAGGTTGGAAAGATTGCGGGACTTCTGAAATCGACTTCGGAAAAACAGACGCCACTTCAGGCGAATCTGGATGATTTTGGAAAGAAGCTTTCCATTCTGATCCTGATATTTTGCGGAATTCTGTTTGCGATCAGTGTATTCCGCGGTGAGAAGATCAGCAGTGCATTTATGTTTGCAGTAGCACTTGCAGTCGCAGCGATTCCGGAAGCTTTAAGCTCCATCGTGACGATCGTCCTTTCTTTCGGAACACAGAAGATGGCAAAGGAGCACGCGATCATTCGTAAGCTCCAGGCTGTGGAAGGTCTTGGAAGCGTTTCTGTTATCTGCTCGGATAAGACCGGAACACTCACACAGAACAAAATGACAGTAGAAGATTATTATATTGATGGAAAAAGAATCACAGCAGATGCAATTGATGTAGCAGATCCGGCGCAGAGATGTCTTTTGGACTACAGCATTTTATGTAATGATTCAACAAATGAAAATGGAGTGGAGATCGGAGATCCGACGGAAACGGCATTGATCAATCTGGGCAGCCGGTACGGAATCGAGGCTGCAGGTGTAAGAAAGCTTTATCAAAGAGAAGGAGAGCTTCCCTTTGACAGTGACCGTAAGATGATGTCAACACTTCACAGAATTGATGGTGAGAACCGGATGATCGTAAAAGGTGCGGTTGACCGGCTTCTGGAGCTGACAGACAGAATCTGGACAAAGGACGGAGTTCGGGAAATCACAGAAGCAGATAAAGAAAAGATCCAGCGCCAGAATCAGGAATTTTCAACGGAAGGGTTACGGGTACTGGCATTTACCTATCGTGAAATTCCGGAGAAGCATGTATTGACGACAGAAGATGAGAACCATCTGGTATTTCTTGGTCTGATCGCCATGATGGATCCGCCGAGGGAAGAATCAAAGGCTGCAGTTGCAGAATGTATAAAAGCGGGGATTCGGCCGGTCATGATCACTGGAGATCATAAGATCACAGCAGCTGCAATTGCAAAGAGAATCGGAATTTTACACGATCTGTCGGAGGCCTGCGAGGGCGCTGATATTGAAAATATGAGTGATGAGCAGCTGAGGGAATTTGTCCCGAATATTTCTGTGTATGCAAGAGTGTCACCGGAGCACAAGATCCGTATTGTCCGTGCATGGCAGGAGAAGGGGATGATCGTGGCAATGACCGGAGATGGTGTGAATGATGCTCCGGCATTGAAGCAGGCAGATATTGGTGTTGCAATGGGAGTGACCGGAACAGAGGTCGCAAAGGATGCTGCAGCAATGGTGCTTACAGATGATAATTTTGCAACAATTGTAAAAGCAGTGGAAAATGGACGAAATTTATATCAGAATATCAAGTATGCGATCCAGTTTCTTCTGTCAGGAAACTTTGGTGCGATCCTGGCAGTTCTTTGTGCATCCCTGGCAGGACTTCCGGTTCCCTTTGCACCGGTACATCTGCTGTTTATCAATCTTTTGACAGACAGCCTTCCGGCGATCGCATTAGGCGTGGAGCCGCACAGCAGTGAGGTGATGAATGAGAAACCAAGATCAGCAGACGAGTCAATACTGACAAAGGATTTTCTTGGTAAAATCGGTCTGGAAGGCCTGGTGATCGGTATGATGACGATGATAGGATTTTTGACAGGATATAACCAGAATGGTGCACTGCTTGGCAGTACCTATGCCTTCGGAACACTTTGTCTGGCACGTTTGTTCCATGGATTCAACTGCAAATCGGATCATCCGGTTATCTTTACAAAACGTTTCTTTAATAATAAATGGCTTCAGGGAGCATTTGCACTTGGGGCAGTACTCATTACCGTTGTACTGACGGTTCCGGGATTTCATCTCCTGTTTAAAGTAGAGACGCTGGATCTGATGCAGCTTGGCTGTGTATATTTGTATGCGTTTGCAAGTCTTCCAATCATTCAGCTGCTTAAATGGATACGTATGAAATTGAAAAAAAGAGAGGAAAAATAGTGGATTTAAGCAAAATATCTATAAAAAAAATCAGGGAGCTTATTGTGTTTACGGCACTTCTTGTAGTTGCCCTATGGAAATTCGATGTGGTGCTCAGCGTGCTAAAAGCAATATGGGGGATTATATTTCCGTTTGTGCTTGGCGGGGCGATCGCTTTTATAACAAATGTGCCAATGAGCTTTTTGGAAAAGAAAATTTTCGGAAGAGTAAAAAAAGAAAATAAGACAGTTGGAAAACTGGCAAGACCGATAAGTCTGCTCCTTACGATCATATTGGCGGTTGGTGTAATCGTACTGGTAATGTTCGGGGTGATTCCGCAGCTTACGCGGACAATGGGAACTCTGATGATGAGTATCGCTGATTTCATTCCGCAGATGCAAGGCTGGATTCGGGAATTTTCCCATAATAACCAGGAAATCATGAAGCTGGTAAATCAGGTGCAGTTTAATCCGGATCAGGCGATCAAGTGGGGAATAAGTCTTCTTGGAAATGGTGCAGGAAATATGATGAATACCACAATGTCAGCAGTGGGTTCCATAGTCAGTGGATTGGCAACCTTTTTTATTGCATTTTCATTTGCCTGCTATGTTCTTTTTCAGAAGGAGAAGCTGCATGTGCAGATCCGAAAAGTATTTTTTGCCTTTCTTCCAAAGAAAAAGGCAGATGCTTTTCTTAAAATTTGTTCTCTGACTTATCGGACATTTGCGAATTTTCTTGCAGGTCAGTGTCTGGAAGCTGTGATCCTCGGCTGTATGTTTGTTGTGATACTGAGTATTTTGAGGATGCCATATGCACTTTTGATCGGAGTTTTGATTGCGTTTACTGCATTGATTCCGATTTTCGGGGCTTTTATCGGATGTGCGGTGGGAAGCTTTTTGATCTTTATGGTAAATCCGAAACAGGCAATTTTATTTATTATAGTATTTCTGGTGCTGCAGCAGATCGAGGGAAATCTGATCTATCCTCATGTTGTGGGTGAATCCGTAGGGCTTCCATCAATCTGGGTTCTTGCAGCAGTTACGATCGGTGGAAACCTTATGGGAATTGTGGGGATGCTTGTTTTTATTCCGCTGCTTTCCGTGTTCTATACTATTTTTCGGGAATTCGTATATCTGCGCCTGAAAAAAAAGCATATCAAACAGGTAACAAAGACAGAAATAGAGGAATATACGGCGGAGGAAATTGCTGCTATAGAAGAAACGTCAGGAAAAGAACAGAGACCTTCAAAAGTTCAAAAAAAATGTTGACAAGAGATGGCAAGGCAAAAGAAAAGTAAATTGTTCGAAAAATAGAGTTAAAAACAAAAAATCATATTTTTTGAATAGAATATCAAATGTTCATATCCATCCCAAAATGCTAAACTATCACACGGTAAAGAAATGTGTACAAAGAAAGGGCATAAAAGAGGAGATAGAGGAATGGATAATAACAATAAAAGCAGTGTGGTTTACCAGGGTAAGATTCCTGGAAGAGTAAAGTACTCGTTTGCTTTTGGAGCATTGGGTAAGGATTTGATCTATGGAATGATAGCAACTTTTTCCATGATCTATTTTACAGATATCATTAAAGTAGCGCCGGCGTTTATCGGAACCATGTTTTTCGTGGCAAAGATCTGGGATGCGTTTAATGATCTTTTCATGGGAATGGTTGTTGATAATACAAGAAGCCGTTTTGGCAAATTTGTACCGTGGCTGGTGATCGGAACGTTGATCAACGCATTTGTATTTGTAATTGTATTTACAGATTTTCATTTATCAGGCGTAAGCCTTTGTGTTTTTGCATCTGTTATTTATGTATTATGGGGAATGACCTATACAATTATGGACATTCCATACTGGTCAGTAATCCCGAATCTTACATCTGATCCACAGGAGCGTGAAAAAGTATCCGTACTGCCAAGAATTTTTGCAAGTATCGGACAGTCACTGATCATTGCCGGATTTGGAGTACAGATCATCAAAGGTCTTGGCGGTGATTATACAGGATATCATAGATTTGCTTTGATCATTGCAGCAACATTTATTTTTACAATGGCTGTATGTGTACTGAATCTGCCAAAGATCCAGCATGATGTTGAGAAAAAAGAAAAAATGAAATTTAAAGACATCTTCACAGTCATCAGAAAAAATGACCAGTTAAGATGGGCAGTATTGCTGATTCTTTTATATAATGTGGCAATTCAGGCAATCATGGGAGTTGCGACCTATTACTTCAGTTATGTATGCAACAATGCCGGAATGTTATCTGCATTTATGATCAGTGCATCTGTTGCAGAGGTTGTAGGACTTCTGATCTTCCCGAAGGTAACAAAGATCTTGTCCAGAAAGCAGGCGTTTTTGTTTGCGTGTGTGTTGCCACCGATCGGATTGATTCTTCTTCTGGTGGTAGGAATTGTGTGTCCGAATAATATTGTTTTGACAGCGATTGCTGGTATTATTGTTAAGACAGGAACCGGTCTGGAGCTTGGATGTGCAACGGTATTCCTTGCGGATGTTGTGGATTATGGAGAATATGTTCTCGGAAACAGAAACGAGGGTGTTGTATTCTCTCTGCAGACCCTGATCGTAAAACTGACAGCAGCATTTACAGCACTGGCTATTGGATTTGTACTGGAGCTTACAGGATATGTTCCGAACACAGTGCAGTCACTTGCAACACAGAATTCTATTCGTGTTCTGATGTGTGTAGTGCCGACTATCGGAGTTATTCTTGCATATGTTGTATTTAAGAGCAAATATAAATTAGATGATAAATTTATGAAAAAAGTCGTTGCGAAACTGAACGGCTCAGAAGAGAAATAAGAGCAGTCCCCTGTTTTAATTGTGAAAACAATAAACAGGGGATTTTTTGTATTTTATGTATATTGATAATATGCTATCATAAAATACAGTAAAACATCAGGGAGTATGGAGTGTGAGAATATTTAGTATTATTTTGGCAGATGACGAACCGAATATCCTATATGGAATGCAGAAGGGAATAGACTGGGAGAGCCTTGGATTCTCTGTAGTTGGAACAGCACAGAATGGAAAAGAAGTGCTTGATATGATGGATGAATTTCATCCGGATTTAGTGATCAGTGACATAAAAATGCCTTTCATGGATGGTCTGGAGCTGGCAAAGAATATCCATGAAAATTATATGAATACAAAGGTGATCCTGTTTTCCGGATGGGATGATTTTACATACGCACGTCTGGCTATCAGTTATGGAGTTTCGGAATATGTGATGAAACCCATTGATTACGAGGAGATGCAACGTCTGCTCATAAAAATGTATCAGGAACTGGAGAAAGAATATAATGAAAAAATAAACCGTGTCCGGCTGGAGAATGCATATACACAGAGCTTGCCGTTATTGCGTCAGCAGTTTTTTTCCAGGCTTATGACAGAGGTTATGGAGGAGAAGGAATGCAGGCGGCAGATAAAAAATCTGAAGCTGGATCTTTCGGATCAGGTGTATTCAGTTATAGCAGTAAAAGTGGGAAAAGAAGGGAAGAAGGACATTCTCAGCGAACTGTCAATGAAGGAAACGTTGAAGGAAGCACTGGAAAAAATTGCACACGTTCATGAATTTGGTATGGGCGATAAAGAAGTATTTCTCCTTGGTGGCAGCAAGAGACATGAGATTGGGAAGATTACACGAAGTATCCAGGAAACAGCAGTTATGATCCAGCGTATTTTCGGAGCGAGGATTTCCTGCGGGATCAGCAACAGCGGAGAGAATCTGAAAGATATGCCGGCGTTGTATGCTCAGGCAGCAGAAGCATTGGATTATAATCTTGTTTTGCCGGAGGAGAGCTATACTTACTATAACGATATCATGCCGCAGCAGGAGGAAGAGGACTGGAACTCTCAGGTGGAAATGATCGGAAAATCCATCACATATTGTACGGAAGAAGAATTGAAAAAACAGGTCGGTGATCTGATCGCATGGCTGCATAAGGGTCACTATAATTTGAATGAATATCAGATCGTTATTCTGGAAATCTCTTTTTCTGTTGCCAGATTTTATAAGAAATACCAGATTACATCAGATGCAGAATTTGCGGGATCCAAAAAGATGGCGGTGAAGATCCTTTCGTTGAGCACGGGGGAAGAATTAGATCATTGGCTTTTGAATTACTGCCTTCTGATACGATCACTGATCCAGAAAAAACAGATCGACAACAATGTGGTTCTGGCAGAAAATGCAATGAAGATCGTGGAAAAAAAATTCCGGAATCCGGAGCTGAGTGTGGAGTCGATATGTGGAGAGTTACATGTTAGTACCTCCTATTTTTCGAAAATATTCAAGCAGGAAACAGGAGGTACATTCATTAATTATCTGATCAGTCGACGTATGGAAGAAGCAAAAAAACTGCTTTTGCAGACTGATTATAAGAGTCAGACCATCGGAGCGATGGTAGGGTATCCGGAGCCAAATTATTTCAGCTACGTATTTAAAAAAAACTGTGGAATCTCACCTGTAAAATACAGAAAATCTGCACAGTCAGATACATAGATCGGCAATAATATACAAGGAGCTGAAAATGAAAAATAAAAAGATAAGTATCCGTATCATTTTTCCGGTGGTTATGTCTGCTTCCATTGCAGCCTGCATCATCAGCTGTATTCTTCTGTTTTCCTACTATTTTTCAACATATTTTCAGAAGGATGCCATAGAAAAAATAGGAAAGCAAAGGGATTTTCTGGCGCAGAGTCTGGAGACACAGATTGAAAATATCAATGTACTGATCAACAGGATCTACTATCAGAATATAAAGAAATATGATGTGGACAGTGCCAGGTTTGCGGAGGAAATGGAACAGCAGATATTTCTTGAAGAAAAGTGTCTGTATGGACTTGCCTTATACGATATAGACGGAGAAAGTATATGGCATTCAGGGACATTTGCAGAACAAGAGGATGCGAAAGAGATGGCCTGGTTTTTACAGGCAAAGGAGAATATTGAGACGATCAGTTACGGACGGCGGAGACTGGTACGTCCACAGGAGGATAGTTATGTATTTGAGATCAGCCGTTATGTAGAATATATCAAGGATGGAAATATGAGATCAGGAATTCTTCTGATGGAGTATTATACAGATTCTGTGGATGAGATACTGTCGCATTACAGAAATCAGAAATCAGCGTATTGCTATTTGCTGGATGATCAGAAGAATATGCTCTATCATCCTTTTGATAAAGAGATCGCATCCGGATTATATAAAGAAAAGACCGTAGAGTCTGCATTGTCCTGCAAAAATTATAGGATAGAAAAGGCGGATGGTCAGCAGTGGCTGATAGAGGGTCAGCAGATTGGTTACACAGGATGGAATATGGTGGTTGTAAATTCTATGGACAGTCTGGTATTGGAAAGCCATAATCTTCATTATCTTGTATGGTTTATACTCCTTCTGATCGGAGTGATCCTGATCTTTCTTGATACTCTTGTGTTTCACAATTTTACAAATCCGATTTACAGGCTGCTTCGGACAATGGAAAAATTCGGAAAAGGCGATTATAATGCCAGAGCACAGGAGGAAGGAATCGGCGAACTGAAAAATGTAAGTATACATTTTAATATTATGGCAGATAAGCTTCAGGAGCAAATGGAAGAGATACGCAGAAATGAGAGAGAAAAGCAGAAGATGGAGAAGAAGCTTCTGCAGTCGCAGATCAATCCTCATTTTTTGTATAATACGCTGGATTCCATTATCTGGATGATCCGAAGTGAAGAATATGATGGTGCCGGGGAGATGGTCTCTCTTCTGGCTAAATTTTTCCGGATCTCCTTAAGTCAGGGAAAAGATATGATCACTCTGGAAAAAGAACTGGAACATGCTTCCAGCTATCTGGCCATCCAGAATATTCGTTTCAAGGATAAATTTGAATTTCATGTGGACGCAGATCCGGAACTGCTGAAATATTTTTGCCCCAAGCTATCTATTCAGCCATTGCTGGAAAATGCTATTTATCATGGAATGGATGGAATGTATGAGGATGGAGAAATCGAGATCCGGATCTATGAAAAGAATGGAGATATCAAAATCGATGTGTCAGATAATGGACCCGGTATGACACAGGAAAAAATAGATTATATCATGCACAATAAAGTAGTATCCAGCAAACGTGGTTCCGGAATCGGAGTGTGCAATGTAAATGAGAGGATACAGCTGATCTATGGAAAAAATTATGGAATTACGATCAGTAGTGAACTGGATGAGGGAACCGTTGCCACGATCACGATCCCGAAAATGGAGGAAATGGATGAGCAGTAAGAAAAAACATATCATTCTGATTCTGGTTCTGATCGCACTTATATCCTTTCGGTATATGACAGTGCGAAATCATAGGGCAGAAAAAAGCAGAATTACCATCGTCCTGCCACAAAACACACAGGAAGATTTAAGCAGTGTCCAGGAGGGAATCCGGGATTATGCTTATGACCATCAGATAAAGCTGGATGTCTGGTACAAAAAGCAGATGTCCGAAAAAAGTTTTGCAGAGCTGGTGAAAGAGGAAAAGCAGAATCGAAGCATGGGAATTCTTCTGGTATATCCGGAATTTTATCTGAAAAAAAATCAGAATGGTTACAAATATAAGGAAGTACTGGCACTTACAGATACCATGAAGGAGTCATTTTTGCATTATGCGGCATTTGTGCGGAGGGAACAGGAAGAAGAAACATACAGGATGCCAATCAGTGAAACTGTTTTGGGACAGATCAAAAGTGGCCGTAAGAAAGAGGTTTATATGGAAAATACATACAGACTTGGCTATGAATGTATGCAGATGATAGAAGCTTACGGAAAGAAAAAAAAGATGGAGAGTATCTTTCTGCAGCCGTTAAAGCTTGATCGGGAAATTCTGGAAGCGGGCAGTCTGGATGCATTACTTGTAAGGTAGAGGGAGAAGATGAAGTGGAAAACTGAAAAATATAATTTTATACTGGCAGGTCTTTTTGTGCTGATGGCAGGTCTGATCGTGGCATGGAAGCTACCAAAGAGAGAAGACTGTTATATCCACATGGGAATTGCGGTATATGATCTGAATGATACCTTTATGGAGAAATATATGCGGACTTTGCAGGATATGATTGAAAAAACAGAAATTGCAGGAAGGAAAATATCCTACGAAATCTATAATGCAGATGGAAAAAATAAGAAACAGGAAAAACAGCTGCAGTATATGTATGCGCAGGAGTATGATATCATGTTGGTTAACCTGGTAGAGCCTGCATCTGCAGCCAGTGTGTTGAATGAAGCGGAGGAGAAGGAGATCCCCGTCATTTTGTATAACCGTGAAGTTGCCGAGAAGGATCTTCAGATCGTGAAGGATGTCTGGTATGTAGGAACAGACGGAAAAGCTGCCGGAGAGATACAGGGAAAGCTGCTGAAGGAGCTTTGGGATAAGCAGAAGCAGAGCGTGGATCGGAATCAAAACGGAAAGCTGGACTACATATTGATTGAGGGGGAAGAGTCTCATTATGATACGATTCGGAGAACTAACGGATTTTTGGAGTCAGGAAGAGAATTGCCGTTAAAGCAGCTGGGAAACCTGACTGCGGATTGGAAACGGGAGATTGCCCTGGAAAAATTTGCGAAGCTGGATGAAGAGACGATCCGGAATACGGAGGCAGTCGTATGCAACAATGATGACATGGCACTTGGGGTCTATGATTATTACAAAAAACATCAGATGAAACTTCCGGTTATTATTGGAATTAATAACAGTCAGGAAATGAATCAGAAGATCCGACTCGGGGAAATCTATGGAACTGTGGATAACAATATGGAGGATCAGGTTGCAAGAATTTATGAGATAATGAAATCTGTTTTAAATGGAGTTATAGATAAATATGATAAAATCTGGTACAGTATGCCTTATGAAATTGTTAATAGTGACATATCAGAAGAAAAATGATACGATGAATGCAGAATAAGTATTCCCCGCTTTAGGTGTATGGAGCACTAAGCGGCGGGCCAAGAAGGGGGTATACTATGTGGTTTGTGTTTGCCTTGCTGTCTGCTGTATTTGCAGCTCTGACCTCCATACTGGCAAAGGTAGGTATTACCGGTGTTAATTCGAATCTTGCAACAGCGATTCGAACGATGGTGGTGCTTGTCATGGCATGGGGAATGGTTTTCCTCACAAATACCCAGGGCGGGATCGCAGCGATCAGCAAAAAAAGCTGGCTGTTTCTGATACTTTCAGGTCTGGCAACAGGTGCCTCATGGTTATGTTATTATCGTGCTTTGCAGATAGGAGATGCATCTAAGGTTGTGCCGATAGACAAGCTGAGTGTTGTGATCACGCTGGTACTGGCATTTGTTTTTTTACACGAGAAATTTACAGCAAAATCGCTGATCGGATGTATTTTGATCGGTGCAGGAACATTATTGATGGTTTTGTAAAAAGGTATAAAAAAACTATACACAAAAGGAGAGGGCTATGAAAACACGAAAGAAAATTTCAGCAAGGCTTCTGGTAATCATGCTTGTTGCCACATTACTGCATCCCTTTACATGGAATGTTCCGGTGGAAGCAGCCGAGACAAAACAGATCGATGTTTTGTTCAGCCATGATACACATTCGCATTTGAACAGCTTTTCAACCATCGTAGATGGAGAACAAAAAGAGGTTGGCGGATTTGCAAGGATCAAAACTCTGATCGATGAAAAGAAGCAGGAAGATCCGGACACCCTGGTGTTGGATGGCGGTGATTTTTCCATGGGAACCCTGATCCAGACCGTATACGATACGGAGGCGGCAGAGCTTCGAATGCTGGGATATCTGGGGTATGATGTGACGACTTTGGGGAATCATGAATATGATTATCGTTCAAAGGGACTGGCAAATATGCTGGAGGCTGCGAAGGATTCCGGTGAGACAGTACCGGCATTGGTGGTATGCAATGTGGACTGGGACAGTATGGAGCAGGATGGACTAAATGATGGCCAGAAGCAGATCCGGTCGGCATTTGAAGCCTACGGTGTGAAGGATTATGTAGTAGTTCAAAAGGGAGATGTAAAGGCTGCAGTAGTCGGTGTGTTCGGTAAGGATGCCCTGGAATGTGCACCGACCTGTGAATTAAAGTTCAAGGATCCGGTTGAGGCCGTAAAACAGACGGTAGAAGAGATCAGAAAAAATGAAAAAGTGGATATGATCGCTTGTGTGTCCCATGGAGGAACCTGGGAGGATGAGAACAAATCGGAGGATGAGATCCTGGCAAAAGAGGTGCCGGATATTGATCTGATCATCAGCGGACATACACACTCAGAGCTGAAAGAGGCAATTCAGCATGGGAACACATATATCGTATCCTGCGGTGAATACGGAAGAAATCTGGGATCACTTTCCATGACACAGAAGCAGGACGGACGGTGGGAACTGACATCCTATGAGCTGATCCCTGTTTCTGAGGAGGTAAAACCGGACCAGGCGACACAGGAACAGATCGATGCCCTGATGGATGCGGTGGATAAGAATTATCTTGCCGATTTTGGCTATACAAGAGAAGAGGTTCTTGCTGAAAATGATGTTGAATTCAACAGTCTGGAAGAAATGGGCACGATGCACGAAGAGTTGAATCTTGGTGATATCATATCCGATGCATACATATATGCAGTGGAGAATTCCGAGTATTATGATGGTGATCCGGTTGATGTAGCCGTTGTTCCAAGCGGAACCGTGCGGGATACATACACAAAGGGTGATATCACAGTAGAGGATGTTTTTAATTCCTTTTCACTGGGGATCGGAAAGGACGGTGTTGCCGGATATCCGCTGATCAGTGCATACCTGACCGGAGAGGAGCTGAAGCTGGCAGCGGAGGTGGACGCTTCTGTATCGGATTTTATGACAACGGCAAGGTTATATTGCAGTGGGTTGAATTTTGCATACAATCCACATCGGATGATTCTGAATAAGGTGACAGATTGTTATCTCACCAGGGCAGACGGAGAGCGGATCGAGATCCAGGATGACAAACTGTATCATGTTGTGACAGACCTGTATACCGGCCAGATGCTTGGTTCTGTGACGAAAATGTCCTATGGAATGCTGTCTCTTGAACCGAAGGACAGGGATGGGAATCCCATTGAAAATCTGGAAGATCAGGCGATCATGGAGGGTGACAGGGAATTAAAGGCCTGGGATGCAATCGCAAGATATATGCAGTCCTTTGAGGATACAGACGGCGACGGAATTGCCAATGTGCCGGAATATTATGAGACGACACATGGACGTAAGGTTGTGGAGGACAGCAGAAATATCATTGATCTGGTGAAGCAGCCGAATAAGTTTTCGGCAATGATCGCAGGTATTTGTCTGATCCTTATAGTGATCATTGTGCTTGTGGTATTTCTGATCCGAAGGATGATCCGCAGGATCAAAGTCAGAAAAGGAAAGAAAAATTCAAAATAAATATACGGCTGAGAAGAAAGCTGTCGCTTTAGCGGTTAACAGATTGCAAAGCGACAGCTTTTATTTGAGATGAATTGCAATTTCTTTTGTAAAATTGTAGAATGAAAGAGCTTATGAAAAAGAGTCATGAAAGAGAGAATCGGGAAATGAATGATAAAATCGCAGTCTGTCTTGGAAAGGGCGGACAGAGAGATATGGCGGAAGCTTTTTGCAGGAAGACCGGAGCACAGCTCCAGGATAAGCCGGGAGATTTTCTGACGGTGCGGTTTGATTCCAGGGGCGTTTCGCTGTCCGGTTTTGGGCTGACCTATCAGGGGGATTTTGTGGAGACGATGCTTCACAGAGTTACCAGAGGCAGACTTCAGCATGAGATGCTGGTGAAGGCGGTGAAATCAGATAAGGAGGGAAGGAAGGCCATCGATGCTACGGCAGGAATGGGTGAGGATGCCTTTCTTTTGGCAGCCCAGGGCTATGAAGTGACGCTGTACGAGCAGAATCCGGTAATCGCAGTCCTTCTTAAAGATGCCATTCGCCGTGCCAGGAAAAATATGGATCTGAAAGATATTGCCGGTCGTATGAAGGTGATCGAGGGAAACAGTGTAGAAGGTATGTCAAAGCTTCTTGATCCTGTAGACGTGATCTATCTGGATCCCATGTTTCCGGCAAGACAGAAATCCAGTCTGATTAACAAGAAGCTTCAATTGATCCAGAAGCTGGAACCACCGTGTTCCGGGGAAAAGGATCTTTTCGATGCAGCTATCAGAGCAAATCCGGATAAGATCATCGTCAAGCGTCCGCTGAAAAGTGAATGTCTTGCCGGCCGGGAGCCGTCTTATACATTGAAGGGGAAGGCAATACGATATGACTGCTATGTATTATAAAGTCAGACACTATCAATACAAAAATCGAATCGGAAACCTTGAGGCTGAAGCTGTAGGCGTCGTAAGCGGGGAAAAACATTTCCCTATATTTCCGGGAAATATGATCTTCAAGCCACTGACGAAATCCAAACCATTTTCCACGCCACTGTATGCTTATGCAGAGGTATTCTGGTCAACGATCATTAATGAATATTTCATGCCTGCGCCCAGATATGAACTGGCCATTTGTGAAGGATATGAGGCAGCAAATGAAAAATATCTTGATTACGGAACGACAGTACCCATGGCATATAAAGAAGGGGAAAACCTTTTGAATCTTCTGGAATTTTTTCGAAAATATCCGGATGAAAAGGTGGACATAGATAATTATGTAAACTATTGCCAGATGTTTTATGATTATAGAGATATTTTTGAGGCTGATTTTTTTCAGGAGCATCAGGAAATGGCGGAACAGCTTGCCATGCAGGTACTGATCTCTGTCCTGAAGGGAGACCAGAATTATCACTATGAAAATGTAGCATTTCTCTGTGATAAAGATGGCGGGATCATAAGTCTTGCACCTATGATCGATCATGAATTTTCTACGTATTTTATGTTTCCGGACGATATTTCCCGTCATGTATACTGGCTGATGGAATTAAGCAAATCCATCCGCGGATGGGAAGTCCGGCCTGGGGAATATGATAATTTCAAAGATCCGGAAGAACGGAAACTAATGGAAAAAAGTGCTACCTGTATTCATAAAAATCTCCTCTATATAAAAGAACATTATCCGCAGACAACGGAAGAATTTCTGGATAAAGCAGAAAAACTGAAAACAGCATTGACGGAAGCTTCAGAGGATTTTCTGATCCGGGGAAATACGGAATATCCGGACTGTGCGGATTCCAGTGCCTGGCTGATCGGAAAAGCCCGATACAAGGATAAAGATGAAGAGAAAGCCAGCGCTTATGAGGCGGAATTATACGGAAAGGGGAAAAAGCTTGATTTCCGGGACGTAAGTATCAGTGCAATAAATGAAATAAAAGCTGTGATCAGTCAGATGGAAGAAGTTTTGAGAAAGAGAGAATAAACAAATGGAACAAACAAAAACAATATTAAAAAAAACCTGGGTGGTGGCAGCGCTTGCCTGCGTCTGCTGTCTCCTCTGGGGGAGTGCGATCCCGCTGATCAAGACAGGATACCGTCTGATGCAGATGGATTCTGCAGATACGGCAAGTCAGATCGTTTTTGCAGGTGTGCGTTTTGCACTGGCAGGAATCCTTGTACTGATCTTTGCATCTTTGCGTGAGCGCAAGGTTCTGCTTCCGGATCGAACTGTTCTGAAATATGCGGTGCCGGTATGTATGGCTCAGACGGTATGTCAGTATTTCTTCTTTTATATAGGTGTGGCACATACCTCTGGTGTAAAAGGCGCTATTATCACAGGTCTTGGGAATTTTATTGCGATTCTGCTGTCCTGCCTTGTTTTTCACAAGGAAAAAATGACCGGGCGAAAGATGCTTGGCTGTATCCTGGGTTTTGCAGGCGTGGTCGTGATCAATCTTATGGGAAATTCTCTGGATGCAGGTTTTAGGCTTACAGGAGAAGGATTTATTCTGATCGCGCAGTTTTCTTACGGAATGTCCACGGTGCTGATCAATATTTTTTCCAGAAAGATATCTCCGGTGGTACTCAGCGGAACGCAGTTTACCATGGGCGGGATCATTCTGTTCCTGATCGGAAAAGGGAAGGGAGGACATCTCGGAAGCGTAAATGCTGCCGGTATCGGGATTATCTTTTATCTGGCAATGGTGTCTGCGGTGGCCTATACACTGTGGTCAGTGCTGCTTGCCTGGAACGATGTATCCAGGGTAGCGATCTTTGGCTTTGTAAATCCTTTGTTCAGTGTGATCCTGTCTGCACTGGTTCTGGGAGAGGTACATCAGGCATTTAATATGGGAAGTCTCATCGCACTGTTTCTTGTCTGTGTGGGAATTTATGTGGTAAATCAAAAAAAATCTTCATAAGTGGTATTGCAGTTATTGTTCTCAGGCAATATTTTTTGAAGCGTGTTGCTGAGAACGGAGTGAACAGTAACGATGCCGGAGTTCTGAAAATTGATTTCAATACGGCATTGTGTTAAAATAGTTCCATAAAAAGTGTGAACATATAAATCCGTGCCGGAATAACTGCAGGATCCGGAAGCAAATCCTGCACCGGACAGATAAGGAGGAAAAATATGGAATTTCAGAAACTGATCGAAGAGAGAAGGACCATCCGTAAATACAGCCCGGAGAGCAGGATCACAAAAGAAGATCTTCTTGCAGTGATCCGGGCCGCTCAGGAAGCACCCAGCTGGAAAAATTCCCAGACCGGAAGATATTATTGTGTAATGTCCGAAGAGATGGTGGAGAAGGTCAGCAGAGAATGTCTTCCGGAAATGAACCAGGCAAAAGCAGAGAATGCCTCCCTGATCGTTACAACCTTTGTACATAACCATGCCGGATTTCAGAAAGACGGAACACCGGATAATGAGCTCGGAAACGGCTGGGGTTGCTATGATCTGGGACTTCAGAACGAGAATCTTATCCTGAAGGCAAAGGAGCTTGGATATGGAACCCTGATCATGGGACTTCGTGCCGGAGACAAACTCCGTGAGATCCTTTCCATTCCGGAAACAGAAACGGTAGTGGCAGTGATCGCTATCGGAAAAGCAGCCGAAGAGCCTGCAAGACCGAAACGTAAAGAAGTGGAAGATATTGTGAGATTTTATTAAATAATAGAAGAAATGCCCGGTACATATCAAAGTGTCCGGGCATTTTTTAACAGAAATCAAAGAGCAAAATGGTCTGAAAAGGATTGCCTGAAGGAATGAATTCTGTTATCCTGTAAGAAAACAGCTGTAACAACATGGAAGGATTTTGGAAAGCAGAGTTTGGGAGAAAAAAAGCAATACAGTAGGGAGGTTTTTAACCAATATGCAGATCATACATGAAAATGAATACGAAGAAACCATGAAAAATATCGTAACGCCATATCTTCTGTCACACAGAAGGGAACTTTATGTACCAGGTGCGGATTATCCGTTTCGTAACGAAAGCAAACGGATCACAGGTAAGATCCATATGCTGCAGTATCTGTCTGATATTGATATGCCTAAAGGTGTGGTAGTCATCAGCCACGGATTCACAGAATCAGCAGTGAAATATGATGAAGTGGCCTATTATTTTCTTAAGGAAGGCTATCATGTATATATTCCGGAGCATTGCGGTCATGGCCGCAGCTATCGTCTTACCGCAGACCCGTCTCTGGTCCACATCGATACATGGAGAAGATATATCCGCGATTTTCTGAAAGCATGCCGATACATAAAGAAAGCACATCCGGATCTGTCACTTAACTTGTATGCACATTCCATGGGTGGTGCCATCGGTGGTATTGCTGCAGCCTGGGAGCCGGACTGGTTTCACAAGGTGATCCTTTCTTCTCCGATGATCCGTCCTCTTACAGATAATGTTCCGTGGCCGGCAGCCACCGGCATAGCTCTGGAGAAATGCATTTTCGGAAAAGATGAGGAATATGTAGCTGGCCGAAAGCCTTACGATGGCAGAGGTTCTTTTGAGACAAGCTCCGCAACATCAAAACCAAGATACGAGCGATACAAAAATCTCCGTGCAGAACATAAGGAGCTCCAGACCTGGTCTCCATCCTACGGCTGGCTCTGGGCTTCTGCGGAAATGAGCTGGTATCTGCGTCTCTACGGATGGAAAAAATATACGGCACCAATGCTGCTCATCCAGGCCCAGGCGGAAGATCTGGTGTCTGTCCGTGCCCTGAAAAATTTTGCCGGAAAGATCAATCGCCAGGGAAAAACAAGCTGTGATTATATCCATATGATCGGAACAAAGCATGAGATCTATGGAAGCAGAGGTAAGATCCTGGAGAAATACTGGGGATATATATTTACATTCCTGGACGATACGGAAAATGATATTGATCACAGATAAGTATTTTTACTACAGGTATATCACATATTTAACAACAGGATTGGCAGCTTTTATTCACTTTCTTTCTTTATCATAGTAAAATTATAAAGCTTTTCTCTTATACATTCGACAAAAAATGTGATATAATCTAACGAATCGTCTTTTTGTACAGACAAACGTACAATCCAAAAAGACAAAATTAAATAAGGGAAGGATTATAGAATGTTATCTGTTATTGAATCAGTGAATGCTGCTGTAAACAATTTTATCTGGGGCGTTCCTGCGATGATCTGTATTATTGGTGTAGGTCTTTATTTAAGTATCCGCACGAATTTTCTCCAGATTCGGAAATTTCCCTATGCCATCAGGGTTACTATCGGACGTATGCTTCGGAAAAGAGAAGCTTCCGATGGAAGTCTGACACCGTTTCAGGCTGTTTGTACGGCGTTAGCTGCTACCGTGGGAACGGGAAATATTGCAGGTGTGGCAGGTGCTATTGCCATCGGAGGACCGGGAGCCGTATTCTGGATGTGGATTTCCGCACTTCTTGGAATGTGTACAAAGTTTTCAGAAGTAACACTTGCGGTACATTTCCGCGAAACCAATGCCAATGGAGATCTGGTTGGAGGACCAATGTATTACATTAAGAATGGTCTAAAAAAACACTGGCACTGGCTGGCATATCTGTTTTCCGCTTTTGGTGTGCTTACTGTTTTCGGAACCGGAAATGCAACCCAGGTTAATACCATTACAACAGCTATTGATTCTGCACTGATCAATTACAATGTGATCGCTGCAGACAATACTTCTACGGTAAACCTTGTTATGGGGATCATCCTTGCGATTCTTGTGGCAATGATCCTGCTTGGCGGAATCAAAAGGATCGGCCAGGTTACAGAAAAGCTGGTACCGTTTATGGCATTGTTTTATATTATTCTTGCCGTCGGTGTAATTATCATCAACTGGAAAAATGTTCCGGGTGTTTTCAGCGCTATCATCAGAGGCGCATTTAATCCGGCATCTGTGACAGGCGGTGTAGTAGGAAGCTTTTTCATGAGTATGAAAAAAGGTGTTTCCAGAGGTATTTTTTCCAATGAGGCAGGTCTTGGTACCGGTTCCATCGCACATGCCTGTGCAGACACCAGAAAACCTGTAAAACAGGGATTTTTCGGGATTTTTGAGGTATTCACGGACACGATCGTGATCTGTACGCTGACAGCACTTGTCATCCTCTGCAGCGAGGTGCCGATCGGTTATGGCGCAGCAGCAGGAGCGGAGCTTACCATCAGCGGTTTTACCAGTACATACGGAAACTGGGTTTCCATCTTTACAGCAGTTGCCATGTGCTGCTTCGCATTTTCCACTATCATTGGATGGGGACTTTACGGAGCCAGATGTGCGGAGTTTCTTTTTAAGGAAAAAGCTATCAGGCCTTTTATGGTACTGTACTCTCTGATAGCGATCATCGGTGCAACTGTTGATCTCGGACTTCTCTGGAGTATCGCAGAGACCTTCAACGGTCTGATGGCGATCCCTAACCTGATCGCAGTATTCCTGCTTTCCGGTGTGGTTGTAAAGCTTGTGAAGGAGTACTTCGCCGGAGAAGGAAAGAACGCCTGAAGGAGTTTTTGAAAAAAAAACTTGACTATCAAAACAAACAGAGTTAGAATTAGTTTAGCTCATTAAAGAGTTAACACATAACAGAAGCAAATTCCATGAAGGGAATCAGTAAAGACAGAGGAACCGTCTTCAGAGAGCTGTGACTGGTGTGATACAGCGTCGGAACTGCCTTGAATATCATCCCTGAGAAGGAAAGCCGAAAGTTTCAGACAAGTAAGTAGGTTTTCACGGGTGCTTCCCGTTACAGAAGTCGCGTATGCCGGTACGTTGCAGAATCGTGCTTGTTTCAATTGAGAAACAGGGTGGTTGCGGAATTTTATATCCGTCCCTGAAAGGGGACGGATTTTTTTTATTCAAAAACATTTTAAACCACGGGGTAAGGATCTGAAACCGGAAAAATATACAAAAGGGGAAAGAGTATGAAAGTGTACAAAAAACTCATGAACGCACTTGCAGCAGTAGAAAAAATCGTACTGGTCATTTCCACACTGCTGATCCTTGTGCTGACTGTGGGAAATGTATTTTCCCGTAAGGTCATCCATCGCTCATGGTCTTTTACAGAAGAGCTTGTTGTAGCGGTGTTTGTTCTCATCACACTTCTGGCAGCAGCACTTGCCTGCCGTGAAAAGGGAGGACTGGTAAGTCTGACACTGGTTACGGACCGTCTTCCGAAAAAACTGGAAAAACCATCTGTGATCCTGATCACGGTCCTGTGCATTGTTTTTTCCGCAATTTTATTTAAGTATGGAATGGACAAAGTTCTTACACAGCTGGCAAACGGCAAGAGAACTTTCGTACTGAACTGGCCGGAGTGGATATTCTGGTCCTTCGTGCCGATCGGAGCAGGCTGCATGATCCTTCATTTTATTGAGTACTGTCTGGACTTCTGCCTGAAAAAAGATGATGAAAAGGAGGACAAATAAATGATCAGTGCAATCTTATTTATCTCCTTCTTTGTTTTCCTGATCCTGGGACTTCCCATTGCGATCTGCTTAGGTCTGTCATCTGTATGTGCCATCCTTTATTCCGGCACATCTCTGACGATCGTAGCTACAAATATGTACTCCGGAATCAGTAAATTCCTGCTTCTTGCTATCCCGTTCTTTGTTCTGTCCGGAAACATTATGGCAAAAGCCGGTATTTCAAAACGACTGATCAACTTCGTAGATACCTGCGTAGGACATAAAAAGGGCGGTATCGCCATTGTATGTGTTATCGTAGCCTGCTTCTTCGGAGCAATCTCCGGTTCCGGTCCTGCAACTGTTGCGGCACTTGGAGCAGTTCTGATCCCGGCTATGGTTGAGCAGGGCGGTTTCTCCGCACCGTTTTCCACGGCATTGATGGCAACTTCCAGTTCCATCGCCATTGTCATACCGCCAAGTATCGCATTCGTTGTATATGCTTCCATCACAGGCGTATCTATTGCAGATATGTTTATGGCTGGTATCGTTCCGGGACTTCTGATGGGTGTTGCTCTTGTGATCATCGTTATGATCGAGGCAAAGAAACATAATATTCAGCCATCCCGTGAAAAAGCTTCCGCAAAAGAGCGCTGGGATACATTTAAAGATGCATTCTGGGGATTCCTGATGCCGGTTATCATCCTCGGAGGAATTTACGGTGGTATCTTTACACCAACTGAGGCTGCAGCCGTATCTGTTGTTTACGGTCTGTTTGTTGGTATGGTGATCTACCGTGAGGTTAAGCTCAAAGATTTGTTTGACATTCTTGTGGATTCTGCAAAGACAACCGGTGGAATCATGCTGATCGTAGCGAGTGCTTCTCTGTTCTCTTTTGTATGTACCAAGTTTGGTATTGCAAATGCGGCATCTGAGCTTCTTGCCGGCATTGCACATAATCAGTTTACCTTCCTTCTGATCGTAAACATCATTTTCCTGATTGCAGGATGCTTCATTGATGCAAACTCTGCGATGTACATTTTTGTACCGATCATGCTTCCGGTATGTAAGGCTCTGGGCTATGATGTGGTAGCATTTGGTGTTATGGCAACAGTTAACCTTGCGATCGGACAGGTAACACCTCCGGTAGGTGTAAACCTTTTTGTTGCCATCAGTATCAAGATCAAAAAAGGTCTGGAGGTTACTCTTCAGCAGATCTCCAGAGCAGTTATGCCGATGATCGCTGCATCCGTTGCAGTTCTTCTGATCATCACTTATATTCCGGCTGTTTCCACAGCTCTTCCGAAGGCTCTTGCAAAAGAGGGCTCCTATACAGGAGACCAGTCTTCTGACACAGAAAGCCAGAGCTCCAAGGATTCCGGGGACGGAAGTGATTCCTTTAATACCATCGCTGATTACAGTGATCTTGACTGGCCGGAGATGACATGGAACTTTGCATGCTCTACAACTGAAACAAGTACCTGGGCTGACGGAGGACGTAAGTTTGGTGAGCTTATGGAAAAAGCAACCGGCGGAAAAGTCAAGGTTAATATTTACGCAGCAGATCAGCTGACAAACGGAAATCAGTCCGAGGGAATCCAGGCACTGATGAACGGAGATCCGGTACAGATCTCCATGCATTCCAATCTGATCTACTCTGCATTTGACCCGAGATTCAATGTAGTATCCCTGCCGTTTATCTATGATTCCTACGATGACGCAGATGCAAAATTTGACGGTGAGGCCGGAGAAAAGCTGAAAGAGATCCTTGGTGAGTACGGACTTCATTGTATGGGAATCGCAGAGAACGGTTTCCGTGAGCTGACAAACAGCAAGCATGAAGTAAAAACAGTAGACGACATGAAGAACCTGAAGGTTCGTGTGGCCGGTTCCAATCTTCTCATGGAATGTTATAAGAGATGGGGGGCAGATGCCACAAACATGAACTGGTCCGAGACATACACAGCACTTCAGCAGAATACGGTAGAGGGTGAGGAGAACCCGTTGCCTGCGATCGACGCAGCCAGTGTACAGGAGGTACAGCCGTACTGCTCCATGTGGGATGCAATCTATGACTGTCTGTTCTTCTGTATCAACCAGGATATCTATGACAGCCTGACACCGGAACAGCAGCAGGTTGTTGATGAGGCAGGCCAGAAGGCTGTTGAGTATGAGCGTTATATCAACCGTTCCGGCGATGAGGAGATCATAAGCCGCTGGGAGAAGAGCAACGGTGTGACCTTTACAAAGAAAGAGGATATGGATATCGATTCCTTCAAGAAAGCAGTAGACGGAATCGACGACTGGTTTGTAAACGAGCTTAAGAGTGCAGGCTATGACGATGCACAGGATCTTGTAGATCTGTTTACAGAGGATTCGGTAGATACCGTGGAGGATTACAGTGATCTGAACTGGCCTGAGACAACCTGGAACTTTGCATGCTCCACAACAGAGACAAGTACCTGGGCTGATGGAGGACGTAAGTTCGGTGAACTCATGGAAAAGGCTACCGGAGGAAAGGTCAAGGTTAACATTTACGCAGCGGATCAGCTGACAAACGGAAATCAGTCCGAGGGAATCCAGGCATTGATGAACGGAGACCCGGTACAGATCTCCATGCATTCCAATCTGATCTATTCTGCATTTGATCCACGCTTCAATGTGGTATCCCTGCCGTTCATCTATGATTCCTATGATGATGCAGATGCGAAGTTTGACGGAGAGGCTGGAGATAAGCTGAAGGAGATCCTTAACGGCTACGGACTCCACTGCATGGGTATTGCAGAGAACGGATTCCGTGAATTGACAAACAGCAAGCATGAGGTAAAATCTGTAGATGATATGAAGAATCTGAAGGTTCGTGTAGCCGGCTCTAATCTTCTTATGGAGTGTTATAAGAGATGGGGGGCAGATGCCACAAATATGAATTGGTCCGAGACCTACACGGCACTTCAGCAGAATACGGTAGAGGGCGAGGAGAATCCGTTGCCCGCCATCGATGCAGCCAGTGTACAGGAGGTACAGCCATATTGCTCCATGTGGGATGCAATCTATGATTGCCTGTTCTTCTGCATCAACCAGGATATTTATGATGCGCTGACACCGGAGCAGCAGGCTGTTGTTGACGAGTGTGGTCAGAAGGCTGTTGAATATGAGCGTTACATCAACCGCTCCAGTGATGATGAGATCAAAGCACGCTGGGCAGACAAAAACGGTGTGACCTTCACAGAGAAAAAGGACATGGATATCGACTCCTTTAAGAAAGCAGTAGACGGTGTAGATGACTGGTTCGTTCAGGAATTGAAAAAACAGGGCTATGATGATGGTCAGGATCTGGTAGATCTGTTTACAAAGTAATCTTCATATATGTTTATAAAAAAATAAAATAGCCGGAAAGAGGCAGTTCTGAGAGAATTTTTCAGGACCGCCTCTTTTCTTTGCGGAAAAAAGATTATATACTGATAGCAGTCCGGCATTTGTCGGGCGGGAGATTGTTGAAACATGGCCGGAACATAAGTAAAGCATATATTCGCATTTATTTTACCGTATGCTCCGGAGAGTTGATAAAGTAAAGGAAGAAATATGATAAAGATCGATCTGATAACCGGGTTTCTCGGATCCGGAAAGACAACATTTATAAAAAAATATGCCTCCTATCTTCTGAAAAAAGGCATGAACATTGGAATCCTGGAAAATGATTTCGGGGCAGTGAATGTGGATATGATGCTGCTTCAGGATCTGATGGGTGACAACTGTGAGTTGGAGATGGTTTCCGGCGGTTGTGATGCGGACTGTCACAGACGGCGATTTAAGACGAAGCTGATCGCTATGGGAATGTGCGGTTACGACCGTGTCATCGTAGAACCATCCGGAATCTTTGATGTGGATGAGTTCTTTGACGCCCTCCATGAGGAACCGCTGGATAAATGGTATGAGATCGGAAATGTGATCGCCATTGTGGATGCGAAGCTGGCAGAGGATCTTTCTGCGGAAGCTGATTATCTGCTGGCTTCTGAGGTGGCAGATGCAGGCTGTGTATTACTGAGCAGGAGCCAGGAAGCCACGGTGGAAGAGATCAGCAGCACAAAAGAGCATCTCAACCGTGCACTTGGCCAGATCCAGTGCAGGCGCTGTCTGGACAGTGAGATCCTCACCGGAAACTGGAATGATCTCACGGACACAGACCTGGAAAAGATCCTGAATTGTGGGTATGTGTCAGAAGCTTATGTGAAGGAATCCTATGCGGAAGGCGGTGGATTTGATTCTCTGTTTTTTATGAACGTTCATAAAAGTGAGGAGAAACTCTATGAAACTGCAGAAAGGATCCTGAATGATCCATCCTGCGGAGATGTTTTTCGCGTAAAAGGTTTTCTCAGAAAAGAAGATGGACAGTGGCTGGAGCTGAATGCTACCCGCCATGAGATCTGCATCCGGCCAGCAAAGTTGGGACAGGAGATCATGATCGTTATTGGGGAAAAACTGAATAAAGAGGTAATTGATGGATACTGGAAATAATACTGCAGGAAAAACAGCACCGGAGAGATATGTCTCAGAGAAGGCATTTGAAGAGCTGCCAGATACATTTCAGAAGCTTGCAGAGCTGCTTGGAGAAGATCAGTTTGAACTGGTGGCAGTGAATGATGAGAAAGGCCCGCAGAATCAAAAAGCAGCTTCAGAGAGTGCTTTTTCGGAAGCAATTGCGGAAAAGTCCGATGACAATATATACAAAGTGGATTCTTATGTAAAAAACGGAGAAATCCGCCTTGTGTATCTTATGAATGATGCGGTAGAAAGCTTTCTTGTTTTTGGAAATGCCCGTATGACAGGTGTATACAAACCGGATTACGAGGGCGAGATCCTGGCAGATTTAAGCCGGCAGGGCATAGAATATATCCTTGTGGTTCACCAGGATGATTCGGTGGTGACTTTGTTTTTTGAAACCCTGTCTCTGGAAAAATATCTCTACGATTACAGCCGGATCGGTCATTTCTGGATAGAAGGGTATGAATATTTACGGCAGCTGGAATATCGCCTGGCAATCCTCCGCGACAAATATGATTATATAGGCGGGGACAGCTGCAACGCTCTGGAGGAGAAGCTTTCTGTACTGGTGGAATTTCCGCCATTGAATTACTGCTGTTATCCGTCTGTTCCGGAAAAGTATATTGTTCCCAGGGAAAATCCGTGGATTCCCTCGGAAAAGGCAATTGAGGTAATGGGAGAGATCGCAAGGCAGGCAGGAGACCGTACCTTTGTCAGGTGGCTTGAAATTTACCGGAAACTTCCGTTTAAATGGGTAGCACGGAAACTGGCAGGAATGCTTCACCGTACAAAACACATTCAGGTAACGATGTGCCTTTCCGAAAAGCTGAGGGAAGCGTCATCAGGATATGGGAATCGTTCTTTTGGAAAAGAAGCTGATGAAGAAATTAAAGTTCTTACGGAAAAAGCCAGTGCAAAGCAGGCAGAGCTGAAAAAGCAGGGTATCGGATCCGAAGTATTCAGAGAAGAACCGTTTACCATTGCCAGAGATTCTCTGGGATTTAAGGTTTATCTCATGAAATGGAACAAAGGAAGAAAAGACTGTACCGTTGAAATTGAAGAAATATGACGAAATATATATATATCCGCAGAGAATATCTGTGAAGTGTTTTTGCCCGGCAGGGATTGCTTTTTTAAAAACACTGGGGTATAATTTAATGGAAAGAGTTAAGAACAGCCCTTTGATAAGAAAGGAGATTTTTAAAATGAAAGTAACACATATTACAGATATCGATAAATTTTTTGAGGTAATTGACAGCTGCAAAGGCAGAGTAGAGCTTGTAACAGGAGAGGGAGACAGACTGAACCTGAAATCCAAGCTTTCCCAGTATGTATCTCTTGCAAACATCTTTTCCGCCGGGGAAATTCCGGAACTTGAGATCGTTGCAGCAGAGAAAGAGGATATCGACAAGCTTATGAACTTTATGATCAACGGCTGATAGGAAGAACGATTTTCAGGGATGTGAGCTTTTCACATCCCTCTATTAATCTGAATATAAAGCAGAATATGAATGTCTGTTTTGTAAAATGGATATAATGACAGCAGATACAGAAACAGATAGTTTTTCTCTGTCATCATGATCATAACAGGATACAACCAGGGGGTATAATACTTCCTGGTCAAACTACGTTAAAAGGAGTGTATACAAAATGGTTAAAATTGATATTATCTCCGGTTTCCTTGGTGCCGGAAAAACAACTCTGATCAAAAAGCTTCTGAAGGACGGATTTCAGGGTGAGCAGGTAGTTCTGATCGAGAACGAGTTCGGTGAGATCGGTATTGACGGCGGATTTCTGAAAGAGGCTGGGATCCAGATCCGTGAGATGAATTCCGGATGTATCTGCTGCTCTCTGGTAGGAGATTTCGGAACATCCCTGAAAGAGGTTGTTACCAAATACAATCCGGACAGGATCCTGATCGAGCCATCAGGAGTTGGTAAGCTTTCTGACGTTATCAAGGCTGTACAGGGTGTTCAGGACGAGGTTGACATTAAACTGAACAGCTATACAACTGTTGTTGATGCAAAAAAATGCAAAATGTATATGAAGAACTTCGGTGAGTTCTTTGATAACCAGATCCAGTATGCAGGTGCCATCATCATGAGCCGTACCGATATTGCAAGTGAGAAAAAGGTTCAGGAGTCTCTGGAGCTTCTCCGTAGCCTGAATAAGGATGCTGCTATCATCACGACTCCGATTGAGAATCTTGACGGTAAGAAACTGGTAGAGGTTATGGAGCATCCGGTATCCCTGGAGCAGGAGATGCTTGAGGAAGAGCATGAGCATCATCACCACCATGACGGAGAGTGCGGCTGCGGACATGATCATGAAGAGCATGAGCATCATCATCACCACGACGGAGAGTGTGGCTGCGGACATGATCATGAAGAGCATGAGCATCATCATCACCACGACGGAGAGTGCGGCTGCGGACATGATCATGAAGAGCATGAGCATCACCATTACCACGACGGAGAGTGCGGCTGCGGACATGACCACCACCATCATCATGCAGATGAGGTCTTCACAAGCTGGGGCCGTGAGACTATTAAAAAATATACACGTGAGGGACTTGAGAAGATCCTTGAGGCACTTTCCGAGTCTGATAAATATGGTATCATTCTCCGTGCAAAAGGAATGCTTCCGGCAGAGGACGGAACATGGATCTATTTTGATATGGTTCCGGAAGAAACCGAGATCCGTGAGGGCGCACCAGAATATACAGGCCGTCTGTGCGTGATCGGTTCTAAGCTTGACGAGCATGCACTGGAGGAGCTTTTCGGGATCGCATAAAGCATATGATAAAATAAATGTCCGTTTTGATGCAAAGCCAAAGCGGAATACAGATATAGATTGTTACAGAAAGGAAACAGATACTGTACATTAAATCGTACAGTATCTGACAGGATGGATTTATGGAAGAGACCAGAGTACCCGTTTATCTGATCACAGGTTTTCTGGAAAGCGGCAAGACCTCTTTCCTGAGCTTTACCCTGCAGCAGGATTACTTTCAGATCGATGGAAAAACACTTCTGATCCTTTGCGAAGAAGGTGAGGAAGAATATGATGAGGAAGCACTGAAACAGTGCAATACCGTTGTGGAGATCATTGACAGCGAGGAAGAGCTTACACCGGAACGACTTGCGGCAATGGAAATCCTGCATCAGCCGGAGCGGGTGATCATTGAGTACAATGGCATGTGGCTGGTAAGTAAATTTGAAGAGATGGAAAAACCGGAAGGCTGGGGCGTGGAGCAGCATATCACCTGTGTGGATGCAAGCACATTCCAGGTTTATATGGCGAATATGAAGTCCCTTTTTATGGACATGGTCCGCAATGCTGATATGGTTATCTTTAACCGCTGCCAGGAGAATGATCCGCTTCCTTCTTACAGAAGAAGCATCAAGGTGGTGAATCAGCGTGCGGAGATTATTTTTGAGGATGAAGAAGGCGAGCTTGGTGATCTTTTTGAGGATGAGATGCCATTTGATATTGATGCGCCGGTGATTGATATCCTTCCAGAGGATTATGGTATCTGGTTTGTGGATTCCATGGATCATCCGGACCGCTATGTCGGAAAAACCGTTCACTTTAAAGCACGTGCCCTGAAGCCGCGTGGAATGGGAAGCAAATTCTTTGTTCCCGGAAGAACAGCCATGACATGCTGTGCAGATGATACCACATTCCTTGGTTATATCTGCAAGAGCGCTTTTGCCCCGAAGATCGCAGAAGGCCAGTGGGTGGATGTTACCGCGAAGGTTGCGTTTGAGAAGAGAATGGAATATCAGGGAGAGGGAATCGTACTTTACGCAGAGCATGTGGAAGTTTGCGAGCCACTTGCTGATGAGATGGTATATTTCAACTGATACGATCAGAGCATTTGTATGCCTTAAGGCATAAGAAGGCCTGGCATTGAAACAGGTAAATTACAGCTGAGGAGTTTTTATGTATTTAATTGCAGGTTTGGGAAATCCGGGAAAGCAGTATGAGGCTACACGCCACAACATGGGCTTTGACACCGTTGACTGTCTTGTGGAGAAGAATAATATCCCGCAGGGTGGCGTAAAATTTAATGCCATGTATGGAAAAGGTATCATCGGCGGTGAAAAAGCTATTCTGATGAAACCGCTTTCCTATATGAATTTAAGCGGTGGTCCGATCCAGGAGATGTCCGGCTATTTCAAGATCGATCCGGAGACAGAGCTGATCGTGATCTACGATGATATCGATCTGGAGCCTGGACAGCTTCGTATTCGCAAAAAAGGCAGTGCGGGCGGACATAACGGGATAAAGGATATCATCCGCCGTCTTGGAACTGAAAAATTTATCCGTATCCGTGTTGGTGTCGGTGCGAAACCGAAAGACTGGGATCTGGCAGATTTTGTGCTGGGGCATTTTTCGGACAGTGACCGCAAGCTTGTGGATGAAGGGATCAATGATGCGGCAGAGGCTGTGGAGATGATCCTGTCCGAGGGCGTAGATGCGGCGATGAATAAGTATAACAGGAAAAAGCCTAAGAATTGAGGTTTGTATGGAAGCATTTTTGCAGCCTCTGCAGGGTCTTGCAGAGTTTGGGGAAATAAAAAAGCGTTGTGGCGCAAATTGCGGAATTCTTAACGTTTCCGGATGCATGGAGTCCCAGAAGGTCCATCTGATGTATGGACTTTCCGGGCTTTTTCCATATCATCTGATCCTTGCGGATGATGAGCGTAATGCAAAGGAAATCTATGAGGATTACCGCTTCTATGACAAAAATGTATATTTTTATCCGGCAAAGGATCTTCTGTTTTTTCAGGCAGATATTCACGGAAATCTTCTGATCCGGCAGCGGATGCGTGTGATCCGGGCACTTCTGGAACAGGAAGAAGTGACCGTTGTTACCAGTATTGACGGATGTATGGATTTCCTGATGCCGCTGGAAAAGATCAGAAGCAGGCTTCTTCATTTTAAAAGTGACAGTGTGATCGATTTGGATCAGCTGAAGGAAGAGCTGGTAGAGCTGGGATATGAACGCACCGGTCAGGTAGAGCTTCCGGGGCAGTTTTCTGTGCGTGGAGGAATCATTGATATCTATCCGCTGACAGAGGATAATCCCTGGCGTATCGAATTGTGGGATGATGAGGTGGATTCTATCCGGAGCTTTGATGCGGAAAGCCAGAGATCCCTGGAAAATGTAGATGAAATTACGATCTATCCGGCCGCGGAAAAGATGGACGGAGAGGATATGGTATCCTTTCTGGATTATTTTCCGGAAGAAAAAACACTGGTGTTTCTGGATGAACTGAACCACCTGGCAGAAAACGGCGAGGGTGTGGAGGAAGAGTACCGTCAGAGTCGTATGCACAGAGAGGAAAAAGGCGAGGCAAATCTTCCGGAGCAGTGGCTATGTGGCTTTCAGGAACTGCAGAAGAAGCTAAACAGACGGAATTGTGTGGCTGTATCCGCACTTTCTCCCAGACGTTCCGGATGGAAGATCAATGAGGAATTTGATCTTACGGTGAAGTCTGTAGATTCTTATAACAGCAGCTTTGAACTTCTGGTAAAGGATCTCCTTCAGTATAAGAGTCAGGGATACCGGATCGCACTGCTCTCCGGTTCCAGGACCAGGGCGGAGCGTCTGGCAAAGGATCTTTCAGAGGAAGGACTGAATGCTTTTTACAGCCAGGACATGGATCGTATCATCAGTCCCGGGGAGATCATGGTGGTCTATGGTCACGCAAGACGTGGCTTCCAGTATCCGCTGATCAAATTTGCAGTGATGACGGAAACCGATATTTTCGGCAAAGAGCAGAAAAAGCGCAAAAAAAAGAAAAAGTACAGCGGAAACAGGATCCAGGATTTTGCAGAGCTTTCCATTGGTGATCTTGTTGTTCATGAAAAGCACGGACTGGGTATTTACCGTGGAATCGAAAAGGTAGAGGTTGACCGTGTTGTGAAGGATTACATCAAGATCGAATACCGGGGCGGCAGTAATCTCTATATCCTGGCAACCCAGCTGGATGCTTTGCAGAAATATTCCGGATCCTCCGAAAATGCAAAAACGCCCAAGCTGAACAAGCTTGGCGGTCAGGAGTGGAATAAGACCAAGAGCCGTGTTAAGGGTGCGGTAAAAAATATCGCAAAAGAGCTGGTAGAGCTTTATGCAGTACGCCAGGAGAAAGAGGGGTATGTCTGCGGACCGGATACCGTATGGCAGAAGGAATTTGAGGAGATGTTTCCCTATGAGGAGACAGAGGATCAGCTGGCAGCCATTGAGGATACCAAGAGAGATATGGAAAGCACCAGGATCATGGATCGTCTTGTGTGTGGTGACGTTGGTTACGGAAAGACGGAGGTGGCTTTAAGAGCTGCGTTTAAGGCAGTACAGGAAAGCCGGCAGGTGGTTTATCTGGTCCCTACCACCATTCTTGCCCAGCAGCATTACAATACCTTTGTACAGCGTATGAAAGAATTTCCGGTGAAGGTGGAGCTTCTCTGCCGTTTCCGGACATCTGCCCAGCAGAAAAAGACCATCGAAGGGATCAAAAAGGGGCAGGTAGATATTGTGATCGGCACCCACAGAGTTCTTTCAAAAGATGTGGAATTTAAAAATCTTGGACTTCTGATCATTGATGAGGAGCAGCGCTTCGGTGTTACTCACAAGGAGAAGATCAAGCAGATGAAAAAAGATGTGGATGTACTGACGCTGACGGCAACGCCGATTCCGAGAACTCTTCATATGAGTCTCATCGGTATCCGTGATATGAGCGTTCTGGAAGAGCCGCCGATGGATCGTGTGCCAATCCAGACATACGTTATGGAGTACGATGAGGAGACTGTCCGGGAAGCCATCCGCAGGGAGCTTCGCCGGGGTGGACAGGTGTATTACGTATATAATCGAGTCAATGACATTGCCGAAGTAGCCCTTCGGATATCCAGACTTGTGCCAGAGGCCAGAGTGGATTTTGCACATGGACAGATGAGTCAGAGGGAACTGGAGCAGGTAATGTATGATTTTATCAACGGAGATGTGGATGTGCTGGTTTCTACCACCATCATTGAAACAGGACTGGATATTTCCAACGTAAACACTATGATCATCCATGATTCGGACAGATATGGCCTTTCCCAGCTTTATCAGCTACGTGGGCGTGTAGGACGTTCCAACAGGACTGCTTATGCATTCCTGATGTATACCAAAAACAAGATGCTCCAGGAGACCGCGGAGAAACGGCTCAGCGCCATGCGGGAGTATTCAGACCTTGGAAGCGGTTTTAAGATAGCTATGAAGGATCTGGAGCTTCGTGGAGCAGGAAATCTGCTTGGTGCTCAGCAGCACGGGCATATGAATGCAGTTGGTTATGACCTTTACTGCAAGATGCTCAGTGAGGCTGTCAAGGAGGCAAAGGGAATCCGGACTATGGATGATTTTGAGACGACCATTGATCTTAACATTGATGCGTTTATTCCGGATTCCTATATCAGCAACGAGTTCCAGAAGCTGGATATTTATAAGCGTATTGCCGGTATTGAAAGCCAGCAGGAGTATGACGATATGCTGGAGGAGCTGATCGACCGTTTTGGCGAGCCGACAAAAGCTGTGCTGAACCTTCTCGCCATTGCAAGGCTGAAGGCTCTTGCTCATCAGGGATATGTGACGGAGATCAAGCAGCTTGGAAAAGATGTCCGGATCACGCTCTATGAAAAGGCCAAGCTGGATCCTGCAGGTATCCCGGCTATTATGGCGCAGTACAGGAGAGGTTTGCAGTTTAAGGCTGATCATGAGCCGAAATTTATCCTGACACCACAGGGAAGGCTGATCGAAGAGCTGATGAAGTTTGCGGGGGAGCTGGCAAAACTGGCAGAGCCACTGGAGTAAAGGGAAGAATCAGGCAGGCTCGGGGTTATCCACGGGAAAAAACATCCGGTTTGTGGATACCGGATATTTCCCCGGAAAGACTTGTGGATAATTTGTGAAATGTCGTGTAAGTTCGTGAAATTCCTTGCTCTTAAAGGTGAAAACGTTTATAATCAAGTATTATGGAATAAGAGCCGGACCGTGATTCTTATGGACGGATAGATGGAGGATGAAATGAGAAATTCAGTAAAGAAAGCGGCAGTTACTGCTCTTGTCTGCGTTACAGCAGCAGGAATGATGGCAGGCTGCGGAAATAAAAAACTCGATGGTACAAAGATTGCATTGACAGTCAATAAGCAGGAGATCCCGCTTGGCGTTGTAAGTCTGGCAGCACGTATGCAGCAGGCACAGGCTGAGGCAATGTACAAGATGTATCTTGGCGGCGGAAACGATATGTCTATCTGGAGTACCAAAATGGATGATGATTCCGAGGAGACTTACGGTGAAAATGCGGTAACAACATCTGTTGAGACTGTTGAGAAGATGTGTCTGGAGAAAGAACACGCTTCCGAGTATGATGTTGAAATTACAGATGATGAGCAGAAGGCTCTTGAGGAAGCTGCCAAGAACTTTATGGCTGCCAATTCCGATGAGACAATTGCAGAGCTTGCGGTTGATGAAGATATGGTGAAGACTTTCCTCGAGCTTGAGACATACGATGTGAAGATGAAGGATGCCATTGAAGCCAAAGCGGACGTGAAGCTGGATGAGAAAGAATATCAGCAGATGTCCTTCAGCTATGCAAGTGCAAAAGTCAGCGGAGATGATCTTTCCGATGATGATATCAAGAAGAATAAAGAGAATCTTCAGAAGTTCTATGACAAGGTAAAAGAGGATCCGGCTGCAGATTTCAATACTCTTGGAGATGAGATTTCCGAGGATATGACTGCAACAACCGGAACATGCCCTGCCTATGAGGAAGGTGATGGCAGTGCTGCCAACGGAACTACTTATCCGGATGAGGTCCGTACCGCTTTAAGAAAGCTGGATGAGGGTGCACTGAACGAAGAAATCATCAAGACAGATTCCGTATGGTATGTTGTGAGACTGGATTCCAAGAATGATGAAACTGCAACTGAGAGTAAGAAAGAGTCTCTGACAAACACCAAGAAGGATGATTTCTATAATGATACAACAGATGGATGGAAGAAGAAAGCAGATATCAAAGAAGAGAAAAAACTGATCAAGAAGATCAAGATCACAGATAATCACAGCTTTACGATCCAGACTCCAACTCCGACACCGGACCCGGATGTAACTGAGACACCGACAGCAGATTCTGCAGAGGCTGAGGCAACCGAGACACCGGCAGCTGAGGAGCAGACCGATGTGACCGAGACACCGGAGACAGAGGGAGATTCTGCAAAGGCTGATGAGGAGACTGCAGACAGTACAGAAGATGAGGCAGCTGCTACACCGGAAGCTGAGAAATAAGATACAATGTTTGCAATGGAATGATAAGAGAAAAGACAACGAGCCGTGTACGAGTTTATCGTACACGGCTCGTTTTTTGTAATGCTCATGCCTGCTTTACGGATCATCAGATCAGATTCAGATGCTCCAATGCGTGAAGAATCCCATCCCTGTCCACTGCGCTTGTCTGGTATGTGCAGTGCTTTTCGATGCCTCCGTAAGCATTTCCCATAGCAACGCTGACTCCGGCAGCTTTCAGCATGGGAAGGTCGTTGGGACTGTCTCCGAATGCGTAGCAGTTTTCCTTGGGGATGGAAAGGCGGTCCAGGAGAAATTCCATGCCTGTGGCTTTGCTGGTACCCTTTTGTGTGACTTCCCAGATTCCGTCTCCGTGATCAAAATAGGTGTAATGATCATTACAAAAGCTGCGGAATTTTTCGACATTGGAATCCGGAAGCATATGTACCAGGAATTTGTCATAGGAGTAAGTGCAGGCATCCTCCCGATTGAATTTCGTGATGTCGACCATTGGAATTTCTTTTCGCATTTTGACTCCGAATTCGGACTGGGCCGGAGATGCGCCATCATACAGGATCTCAGTGTTGGATTCAAAAAGTGCCTCGATTTTACATTTGCGGAGAAGATCTACGGTTTCCTTGCACAGAAGATTTGGGACTGTGCGGAAAAAAAGCAATTTGTTATCCATGTAAATGTGGGTTCCACAGCCATATATATAGCCATCGAAATGAAGCTCTGAGAGTGCAGAGGGCATCATTACTTTGGTGCGGCCGGTGTTGATGAAAAGAAGATGACCGTTTTCATGGGCTTTTGTGAGGGCTCGGCTGGTGCTCTCCGGAACCTTGAATGGGTGAGACGTAAGCAGTGTGCCGTCTATGTCGAAGAACAGGATTTTTTTATCGTTCATAAGGTCTCCTTTAAAATGGGATTTCTTCTTCGGTGTTATTGTTATTAATGTCAGTAATATCATTAACAGGAAGCGGTTCTGCGGATGTATCTTCAACAGAGTTCAGTGCGCTGACACGGATGCCATTGAGCTCTATTTCACTTTCCATGGGGATCACCAGGCATTTGCGGCCGTCGATGATCCGAGTTTCTACCAGCTCTGCCCGGTCCGGTGCCACGTGGATCACCACATCCGGGGTTTTGATCTCGAATTTTCTGGTGTTGGTGATGTTGGATGCTACCAGAGCAGATTTTTCTCCTGCAGCAAGCTCATATTGTTCATCGAAGTTCTGAAGCTTTTCGTCTTCTACGCCGCATTCTTCGAAGAGACGTTTGACTTCGGATTTGGTGAGGACAACAGGTTCCGGTTCGTCCTTCTGGGATTCAATGAGGTCGTTAAGCTTTTCGTGGATCTCAAGGACTGTGTCGTAGGCACAGTCATCACCAAGTGTTTCTTCCACCAGAGCATTGAAGGAGTCGCGCTGGGTTCCGGCAGATAGCGGTGTGGTGCAGCCGAAGACTTCTTCCATCATGGTGGAGCGGAGATTTTCGGCGTTTTTGGTGTAGTAGAGAAGTCCGTGGATATCGGTACTGCGGTCGTTGAACTGTGGGAAGAGGAAGCCCCAGTCAGGCATTTCTACCAGCCAGTCCCGGATACGGTCTTCGATGTTGTTTGTCTCTGTGTTGTAATGCAGGCCTGCCTTGGAGAGTTTGACCGGGCAGATGCTGCAGAGGATGTGGTCGTAGATCTCATCGGAGGCATCGAACATTTCGGCGCCGTCGGAGGATTTGCCGGGGATGTCGTAGACTGCATGGATGAGGATGATGTAGTAGTTTTCACCGTAGTCGTAGTTTTCTATGATTCTGTCGTAGAAGGCTTCGGTGAGGGTGTCGTCGGTGAGTTTGCTTTTGCGGAGTTTCATGAGGAAGTTTTGGGTTCCGCCTTCGTCTTCCTGATCCAAGGGAAATTCCATGTTGATGAGGTTTTTTCCAATGGTGCCGGTGAGGGTTTTTCGGAAGATGTCGAAGTATTTGAAGGTTTCTTCCTCTGATAAGGATAAGAAGGCTTCTTTGAGTTCGGTTTTTTTGTTTTTTTCACCGTCTACGTAGCAGCCGCAGATGCGGGTGATGGAGCAGCGGTCAGGGGTGAATTGTTTTTTTATTTCTGCGATTTCTTTTTTGTTCATGTGTGGTTTACCTCGGTTTTTTGATTAATTTGATTATAGCACAGGTGTTTGGTGGGGGCAAGATGACACGGACGGACGTGTGAGATTTGCAGCAGAAGTCCGGGTGCCGTCGTTTCGCCTGGTCATACTAAGCGTCTGAGGTGTCTCACGGAGCGGCCGGCCCATAACTCGCCATGTACGCTGATGCGTACCTGGCTCAGACAGATGGGCCTTACCCTGCGGCTTGTGGCCGCCGGGTACCTCTCCGTGAACCACCTCAGACGCTAAGTATGGACCAAGGCTCACTCCAAAGCACCCGGACTTCTGCTGCAAACCTCACACTGTGCGGTCATGGTGGGAGGGCTAGAGTGGTCTGACGGGAGTTGGATGAGCCATCAGCGCTGCGCTGGATGGCTGGGAGGAAAGGCTGAGATTCCCTGTGGTTTGAAGGGAGGTTGTGAGCGTCGGCGCGTTGCTGGACGCTTGTAGTTTGGAAGAGTGAGATTCCCTGTGGCTTGGAGGGAGATTGTGAGGGTCGGCGCGTTGCTGGACGTTGGATGGTGGTGTCGAAATTTGGAGATGGTTTTTTGTGGTGTTGTGGTGGGATGTGTGATATGATTTGTGTATCTTATAAGATCTAGCCATTTATTTGGTTTCTTTTTGCTTCAATGTCTGAAGCGTTTTTTCGAAAAATATTTATAAAAACTGTATACAGGGTTTCTGAAGTGTTTGATTGATGGTATAATTGTATATACCAGAAGGAGTATTGTTTGAGAGATAATACGATTTTTGATGATGTTTTTCGTACTATGATGGAGAAAATGACGTTTCTGGTCGTGCCTTTGATCAATGATGTTTTTCATACATCATATCCGGCTGATGTGGAGATTGTGCAGTTGCGTAATGAGTATCAGCGGGTGGATGGTGAGATTATTATGGATTCGCGGCTGTTGATCGGAAACCGGATTTATCATATAGAATGTCAGAGTACGGATGACAGGACAATGGCTGTACGGATGATAGAGTATGATTTTGCAACTGCTGTTGAGTTTGCCAGAAAGCAGGGACGGAGGTATCGGATGGAGTTTCCGCGTTCTTGTGTGTTGTATCTTAGAAACAGTAGGAATACGCCGGATTTTCTGGAAGTGGATGTGGTTTTTCCAGATGGAGGATGTCATTTGTACAGAGTGCCTGCCATTAAAGTAGAGAATTATACAAAAGATAAGATATTTGAAAAGAGTCTTCTTATGCTGCTTCCTTTTTATATCATGCGATATGAAAAAAGAGGGCATGAGATGAGTGAGGATCCACAACTTTTTCAGGAATTACTGAATGAATATGAAGTGATCCGGAGTAAACTGGAAGCAGAGATCACTGAATCTGGAAGGTCCGAACTGTTCAGTGATCTGATTGGACTGATAACTCGGATATCTGATCATATTTTCAGAAATGAGGAGAAAGTCCGGAAAGGAATAGGTGAGATTATGGGTGGACATGTTCTGGAACTGGAATCTGAGAAAAGGGCAAGGCTGATGGCGGAAGCTAAAGAACAGGCTGAAGCACTGGGGCGAGAACAGGGAATGGCCCAGGGAATGGCTCAGGGGGAGGAGCGACTTAGAGTTTTGATCAACAGGCTTATACTTGATGGTCGTGGCAATGAGATCCAGAAGGTTGTTACAGATAAAGAAATGCGTGAAGCCATGTACAGAGAATATCAGTTATAATTGGAAAGGATAAAGAGAATCCCCCACTGGTTTTGCTATCCATGGGGGATTCGTTGACTGATCTGAATTTTATAATACAGAATATCCGTAGCTGCTGACAATAGCATCGATCTTCTGGCGGTTTTTGCACAGTGGGCAGTTGTCAGAGCGGTAGGAGTGATAGTCCGGGATGTCTCTGGCCTGGAAGATAGAGTGTACAGGGAGTGTGGCTACACTGTCTACACTGCTGTAGATGGCTGCCACGCCGCGGATCTTACCGCCATAGTACAGAACGCTTTCGATAGCCCGGTTCAATGTGGATCCGGTGGTGATGGAACCATTTAGGATGAGAATGTTTTTTCCATTGATCATTGGTTCATAGTTGTCGCGGAAGATTATCTGTCCGGTGCTGTTGAACTCAGGGGTGATGACGTAGATGGTCTGGTGTGCATTCATGGAAAGAACGCCGGCCTTGGTCAGTTCTTCGGCGAGATAAGCACCAATCACTTCAAGTCCGTCCATGCAGACGATGGTGTCTACCGGAATGGATGCTTCGTAATTTGCTGCGAGAGCGGATGCAATACGCTGTGCTTCAGCGCATCTGGATTTCATGGTGGTGAGATCCAGGTAGTGTGTGATATGGGACTGGGATGTTACGAAGTGTCCCGGAATCATTTTAAGCTGTATGCGGTTGTCATTGCGCGCGTAAATTTTTATGATGTTGTCCTGATCCATAATAAAAACCTCCTGTCGTGATCGTGTTTTACGTGGTTGTTCAGGAGAATTATCCTGAAGGATTACGAAACAGATTTAATTAACCAAATGCGGATCGCAAATATCCGATTAGCTGTGCATATTATACCATTGATTTCAAAAAAATAAAACAATATAATGCAAAATATATAAAAAATATTCGAAAAATCAAGTATATTTGTTAAAAAATATCCAATATCATGAAAGCTTTGACAATAGGATCATTACTATAGAGTAAAAGTACTTGTGAGCATGCAGTAAATTGGAAAGAGAGTGCCATATGTATTATTGTGTATAAAAAAGAGGAGGAGAATCTCTATGGATTCTCCTCCTGTGAGAGTGAGTCAATGTCAGCCTTCAATAGATACATATTTATCAGCTTCGATCTCTTCAGCTGCTTTTTTCGGAATAGAAAGTCTCAGAACACCGTTCTCAAATTTTGCATGGACATCTTCGTTTTTTACACCATTACCAACATAGAAACTCCTGCTTGTGCTGCCAGCATAACGTTCACGGCGGATATAATTGCCTTTCTTGTCTTCCTCATCTTTGTCAAGACCCTTGGCAGCGGAGATGGTAAGATAACCATCCTTCAGCTGTACCTGTACTTCATCTTTCTTAAATCCTGGAAGATCTACATCCAGCTCATAGCCTTTATCTGTTTCACGTACATCAGTTTTCATGATATTTTTTGCATGTTTGCCATAAAGAGGATTCTTTCCGCTAAAGAAATTATCTCTGAATCCAAAATCATCCATCCAGTCATCAAATAAGTTTTCTCCAAATACACTCGGGAACATCATAAGTCATTTCTCCTTTCAAATTGAAAAGCCGTTCCGGTGGATCAAGAAATCCAACTGTTGCCGGTATATAGTTACCACTTCGGGTCATTCCGCAGTGGTGATCGTTTGGTTTTACTCTGAACATCAGGAAGTTCTTTTTTTATCTCCTCCCTTGTTCTATATGTAATATAACACTTATTACTAGCGAAGTCAAGAGGCGAGTGCTAATTTCACACTTTCTTCACATTTTCCTAAAATGAAAAACTAATTTCCACTCTCAGCCCTTTATGTTCTTTTGCTGAAATTAGG